>NZ_JCAPET010000012.1:0-111621 GCF_059735245.1 Gorillibacterium sp. sgz306347 | reverse complement strand
CTGCTTGCCGCGCACCGCTTCGATCTCCCTCAGCGAGCTTTTTCCTGCTTGCCATACAGCGGTTTGATCTCCTTGGGCGGCCGGTTGCGGTCGTCCTTTTTCCCGATGAACGGCAGCTTCACCGAAAACCGTTTGCAAGCAGCGCGCGACCGTCCTTCCCGGTCGAAGTGCAACGTGGCGTTGATCTCGCCGCCGAGCACAATAATCATGCTGCTCAGGTAAAGCCAGATCAGCAGGACGATGATCCCGCCGAGGCTCCCGTAGGTTTTGGTGTAATTGGCGAAATTGTTCACGTAAAACGAGAAGCCGACCGAGGTGATGATCCACCCGAACGTCGTAAACAGCGCGCCAGGCATTACCTCTTTGAATTTCAGCCGCTTGTTCGGAATATACTTGTACAACAGCGTAAAGACGGTCGCCATCACGGCGAGCGGAAGCACATATTTGGCGATGCTCCAGATGGTATCGAACCAGTCGGGCAGCATGAACAGCGCGAACAGCTGCTCCCCGATCCATTTTCCAAAAATCAGCATAAAAAAGGTCAGCAGAATGGAAACGGCCAACAGGAGCGTAGCCAGAACGGAAAGCCCTTTGACCATCCAGTACGGCCGGGTTTCCTCTTCGTCATAGGCTTTGTTCAGCGCCTTCATGATGGCGTCGACGCCTTTGGAAGCCGACCAGATCGTGGCCAGCATACCGACGGAAAGGAGCGCCTGGCTGCGCGACGCCTGGATTTCCTCCAGCACCGAGCGCAGCGAATCATGCGAGGATTGCGGGAGCACGGTCCCCAGGCTTTCGATAATCTGCTGCGGCGAAAGCGTAGTGAAGCTGACCATCGCGATCAGAAAAATCAGAAACGGGAAGATCGAAAGGATCAAGTAGTAGGTCAGCTGGGCGCCCATTGCGGGCACTTCGTCGTCCTGGTAGCGGCAGTACAGGTTTTCGGCAAAACGCTTCAGTTTTCCGCCCATTGACGGCCCCCCTCCCTTATTTGGGTCTCGCCCGGACCTCGGTCCGGGGTTCGGTACCACTACTTAACCGATGCCCAAAACCGTGAATCAAGGAAGAAGGCTCACAAAATGCGGCAAATCAGGAGAGTCTAGACTGCCGGCGGTACAAAAAAGGGGACGAATCGTATAAAATGAAGGGAGGAAAAAAGAGAGACAACCACGGACGGCAGCAAATTAGCGGAATGCGAGGGGTTATTATGGATTCCGGCAGAACGCCTACGATCTTGATCCTTTCCGGCGATCTCGGGGACGGGCACAACCAGGCTGCGGAAGCGATCGCGGAGGCCGCGCAGCTGCACGGCAACGGCACGCGAGCGGTCATCCGGAACTTTTCCGCGGTCGTTCACCCCCGGCTCCATCCTGTCGCGCGTTATGCGTATTCCAAATGGATCACGGCGTTTCCCTGGGTATACGGCTATCTGTTTCAAAAGACGCGCGGCGAAAACGCGTTTTCGCACTTGTTCAAGAAAACAAAATTCTATGCGCTGCACCGGCTGGAACGGCTGGTGCGCGACGTTCGGCCCTCCGTCGTCGTGACGACCTTTCCGGCCGCCGCCGCGGGCATTTCCATGCTGAAGGAGCACGGGCTCGCCGATCTCCCCGCCGTGACGGTGATCACCGATCACACCGATCACAGCTACTGGCTGCATCCGTACACGGACCGTTACATCGTCGCTTCCGAACAGGTCCGCGGGCACCTGCTTCACCATGGCGTTCCTGGCGCGCAGATCGACGTCACCGGCATCCCGATCCGTTCGCGTTTTGCGGAGCCGTTTGACCGGGCGAAGCTGCGGGAGAAGCTGGGGCTTGAGCGGGACCGCCCGGTCGTTCTTCTGATGGGCGGCGGACTTGGAATTATTGCAAAAGAATGTTCCGCAATGCTGTCGTCGAATGATATACTGGTAGCAGCACAGTTTGTGATGATTTGCGGCCGAAACCGCAAGCTGTACCGGCAGCTGAACCGGGAGGCTTCCGCGCAATCCGGCGGCGTCACCGTAACGGGCTTCGTGGACAATATTCACGAATGGATGGCGGCCGCCGATTTGCTGATTACCAAGCCCGGCGGGCTCACGACCTCGGAGGCGCTCGCCATGGAGCTGCCGATGCTGCTCTATAAGCCGCTGCCGGGCCAGGAACGGGACAATTCGGCCTTCCTCACGGAGACCGGAACCGCCCTTCAGGCCGACAGCGCGGAAGAGTTGACCGACCTGCTTCGTCTGATGCTCGGCAGTCCCGAGCTCCTTCGCTCCCTGCGCCGCAACGCGGCGGTCTGGCAGCGAAAAAACGCATCCCTCATGGCGCTCGACGCCATTTTGAAAACGGAGGACAGCCTTCCCCCGCATGAGCTGCAGGACGTTTTTTGCGTCCGGGCGTGAAACACTTTTTTACGTCAAGGAGGAACAGACCCACATGAAAGAAAAACTGGTTTGGGGAAGCCTGGTGTTTATCGCCATTTACATGCTGCTTCCCTGGATCTTGACGAGAATGCTCGGTTACGGCGTCATCCGGAGAGGCGGCAAGGGACAAATCGCGCTCACCTTCGACGACGGGCCCGATCCGGAATACACTCCGAAGCTTCTCGACTTGCTCCGGGAGCATGACATCCGGGCAACTTTTTTTGTTCTTGGCGCCAAAGCCGAAAAACACCCCGAGCTTATCAAGCGCATGCATGAGGAAGGGCATCAGCTCGGGATTCACAATTACAGCCATTTTTCCAACTGGCTAATGAGCCCGCGCCGGGTCCGCAACGGCCACGTCGACCGTTCGGCGGACATTGTGGAGCGGATCACCGGCGAGCGTCCGGCCTTTTACCGTCCCCCGTGGGGCATCATGAACATTTTCGATTTCCGGCTCAAAAAAAATTATCAGATCGTTCTGTGGTCGCTGATGGCCCATGACTGGAGCAGCCGGATCGGACGCACCGACCTGAAGCAGCGCCTTGCCACCCAGGTCAGCGACGGCTCTGTCATTCTGCTTCACGACAGCGGCGAAACGTTCGGCGCCGACCGGGACGCGCCCAATTACATGCTGCAAGCTTTGTCCGAGGTGCTGGGCGAGTACAAAGACAAACAGTATTCGTTTGTCCGGGTCGATCAGCTGATCCGCCAAACGCCCGCCGGCCGGTTCAAAGGACTGCTGACCCGCTTGTGGCTGCTGTACGAGAAGGGCTTCGTCAAGCTGTTCCATATCGTTCCCGTTGATCCCGACAACACCTTCCTGCAAATTCGCATCCGCGAATATACGGACAGCGAACCGCTTGCGCTCGCAGACGGGGAACGGTTTGTCAAAGGAGACCGGATCGTCGAGCTGCACCTGAACAACGACTCGTTGGTGCAGCTTGGCCGCACGAGCCGCAACTCCACCCATTTGGCCATTCAAATGATCCGGCAAATCCGGGAACTGCTTCCGCAAATATCCCGGCTGCTGAAAACCGATCCCGCTTACCGCAACGTAAAAGGGCTGTATGGCGTCACCTTGATTAACCGCGGACCGGAACAGCTCGGCTTTACGGTTTGCGACCTTCCGAAAGGGCCGTTCTCATTTTTCAGTAAGTACTACCTCCGTTTGCTGATGTATGTGATTCACCCGGAGGGCGGCAAGCGGCTGAAAACCAAAACGGACTTGCTGATCCCGAAAATCATCGCCATCTCGGCAAAAGAATTGGAAAACCGTTATGCAGCCTGAGTACGACATTCGCGGGCGGTGTTCATCCGCCTGTTTCTCTCCCCGCCCCTTCGCTTCCGCGAACGGGGCGGGTTTTTTGCGTTATCGGCTGCCGGCGGACCGGTGGATTTTTCGGCGCATTCGATCTATTCTTAAAGGAAATGCTGATGAAGAGAAAGGAAGGCAACCGATGTCCAAGGACATACAGACCGGCGGAAGCACCGCCCTTCTGTTGGGCGCGAGCGGACTGGTCGGCAGCCGGCTGGCGGCGCTTCTGGTTCGCGACGGGGCGTACCGTTCCGTTACGGCGCTCGTTCGCCGCCCTCTGTCGCCCGGCCTTCCCGGGCTGAGGGAAGTGGAAACGGATTTTAATGCGCTGGAGAAGGAGCGCCTGCATTTCGCTGCGCATGACGTGTTTTGCTGTTTGGGCACCACCATTAAGAAGGCCGGCACGCGGGAAGCCTTTTCCCGGGTCGATCTTGATTACCCCCTCACCGCAGCCCGACTTGCGGCGGAAGAAGGCGCCCGCTCGTTCCACGTGATCTCGTCTCTGGGGGCTTCCGTCCGTTCTCCCTTCTTCTACAGCCGGGTCAAAGGGCAAATGGAAGCGGGGACGGCGCAGGCCGGACCGGCCGAGGTTCACATTTACCGCCCGTCCCTCCTGCTCGGAGAGCGTGCCGATAGCCGCTTTGGCGAGGAAGCCGCGGCCAAGCTGGCCAAACGGCTGCCGTTTCTGTTTGCCGGCCCGTTTGCCAAGTACCGGGCGATTCCGGGCGAGCTGGTCGCCAAGGCAATGCTTGCGGGAGCCCTTGGGCTTGAGCTTGGGCGTGAAGGTTCGGCGGCGAGGCCGGCTGATCAAACGGGGTTGTCCACCCGGGACGTTTTGTTCGTTCACGAAGGCTTGGATTTGTTCCGTTTGGCGGAACGCTACGATGAAAACAGGAGAGAATTGACATGACTACGGAAGGCAAAGCTCCGTCCCGCGAAGGACGGATTGTGATTTTTACCGGCGGCGGACTGGGCGGCTGGGCGCTGGACCTGATCCGGCCGGATGACCGGCTGTTCGGCGCCGACCGGGGGGCCTGGTTTCTGGTCAAGCACGGCCTCGTTCCCGACCTGTCGATCGGCGACTTTGATTCGGTCGCCTCGGAGGAACGCGACCGCGTTATCGCGGCGAGCCGGCGCTACGAGGAATGCGATGCGGTGATGAAGGATTACACGGATACGGAAATGGCGGTGGAACGCGCGCTTTCGGAGAATCCGGCGGAAATTTTGCTGCTCGGGGCCCTCGGCAGCCGGTTCGATCATGCGCTGGCGAACGTTCATTTGCTCGCAAAGTGCCGGGAACGCGGCGTGCTCTGCCGCATTGCCGACAAGCAAAACGAGCTTCTTGCCATAACGGAGGGCCGCACCGCGCTTGACCGGCAGGAGCGGTTCACCCATGTTTCGCTGCTTCCGCTGACCTGGTCGGTAACGGGCATCACGCTGACCGGCTTCCGCTATCCGCTGCACGACGCCACGCTGACGATCGGCCAGTCGCTGGGCATCAGCAACGTGCTGGAGGAACCCACCGGCTTTATCGAGGTAGGCGGCGGCATGCTGCTGGTGGTGCAGAGCGCCGACTAAGGAGCCGACTTCGGAGGCTTTTTCACGCTTGGCCATGGAGGATGGCGGGAAATCGCGGGCTGCGGGTCTTCGCTTCCTTCTTCCGATCGCTGTTGTTTTCGGGGGCCTCATCAGAAAAAGACTCGGCGGATGGCCCCCGAAAACAAAGGCGAACGCTGGCGCTTCTCCAGAAGGAACCGGACCCTCCGCNGCGGGAAATCGCGGGCTGCGGGTCTTCGCTTCCTTCTTCCGATCGCTGTTGTTTTCGGGGGCCTCATCAGAAAAAGACTCGGCGGATGGCCCCGGAAAACAAAGGCGAACGCTGGCGCTTCTCCAGAAGGAACCGGACCCTCCGCCCGCTTTTCCCGCCGCTGCTGGGGCTCGGCCGCTTGACTCGCGGCCTCCTGGAAGCAAGGCGCCAATGCAAGGCCGGCGCTTCCGGGCAGAAAACACATGCGGGAAATCGCGGGCTGCGGGTCTTCGCTTCCTTCTTCCAAACTAAAAAGAACCCTCGCTCCCGCTCGGCGGCGGGCGAAGGTTCTTTTCGTTTGGGCGGCTGTCCCTGCGTTACGGTTACACCAGGTGGATGACCCGGGTGACGTTTTCGGGGTAGCTCAGCTTGATGACGTGTTTGGTTTCGTCGTAAGCAACGGCGCCTTCTCCCAGGCTGATCGAGCCTTCCGTGCCCAGCCCGTAAAAAAGATCGTCCGCCATCGTGCGGATGCATTCCGTTTGTTCCTCCGGAGCCAGCGCGTTCCATTCGTCTTCTTCCATATAGAAGAATTCGTAGCAGCCCCTTATTTCCCGGATCGCCGCCGTAAGATCGGCAATGATGTCGTTGTACTCCCGCGCGAATTTTACTCCCATGGCCATCCCTGCTTTCCTTGGCGGTATGCGTTATTCCCATTATAGCCGTTCCTCAAAGCAAAGGCGACAGCATCCGGGCAAAGACTTCCTTGGCGCGCTGGTACTTGGGGCGGCGGCTGAATTCCTCAAACAGGATTTCCGTGCTGTGGTCCAGATCCTCCAGAAAATCCTCGTCCAGCTTGCGGATGGTCTCTTTGTCAAACATAACGGCGTTCATCTCGAAATTGTCGAAAAAGCTCCGCATGTCCAGGTTCGCCGTCCCCACCGTAGCCATCGTCTGGTCCACGATAAGGATTTTGGCGTGAATGAAGCCCTTGTTGTACAAATAGAACCGGACCCCCGCCCTCATCAGCTCCTCAATATAAGCAAAAGACGCCCATTTGACCAGCGGATGATCGGAAATGCCCGGCAAAATGATACGGACCTCCACCCCCGACAGCGCCGCCGTCTTCAAGGCCATCAGAATGCTCATGTCGGGAATAAAGTACGGCGTCACGATATCGATGCGCTCCACCGCCGTGCTGATCGCCCCGAAGTACATTTCCAGGATGGTGTCCCACTCCGCGTCCGGGCCGCTCGCCAGAATCTGAATCCGTTCCTGGCCCGCGCACTTGTGCTCGGGAAAGTATACGCGGTCCGTCAGCCGCTCGCCGCTGACAAATTCCCAATCGTTCAGGAAGGTTTGCTGCAAAAAATACACCGAATCCCCGATCAGCCGCATGTGGGTGTCCCGCCAAAAGCCGAACCGGGGGTTTTTGCCCAAATACTCGTCCCCAATGTTGATGCCGCCCAGAAACCCGACGGTCCCGTCCACCACAACGATTTTGCGGTGATTGCGGAAATTGAGGTTTTTCGTAAAAAACGCCGCCCGGATCGGAAAAAAGCACCCGGTCTTCACCCCCGCCTCCTCCAGCGAGCGGATATAAGCCCGGCTGAGCTTGTAGCTGCCCAGCCCGTCGTACATCAGCCGCACTTCGACGCCCTCCCGGGCCTTTGCAATCAGAAGGTCGCGGATTGTCTCGCCGATCGCATCGTGGTGAATGATGTAATATTCCATGTGGATGTGATGCCGGGCCTTTTCCAGCGCTTCAATGATGGCATTGAAGGTGGAGATGCCTTCCGAGTAAATTTCCGTCTCATTGCATAAGGTAATCGGGGATTCCGGAATGTTCTTCAGAAGTCCAAAAAGCCGGCGCTGCTTGGCGAAATCGGGGTTGTTCAGCTCCCGCGCCTTCATGGCCACGTCGATGTGCTGGCGGGCCGCTTCGGGAAGCAGGTATTTGATTTTTCGCCCGTGCCGCCGGATAAACCGGCGGTTTTTGTAATCCTTGGCCATGAAGAAATAAAGAACAAACCCCAGGACCGGAAGCAAAAAAATGATCAGAAGCCATGCCGTCGTCTTCGAGGGGTTTTTGAACTCCAGAAACAGCACGACCCCCACCTGGATGGCAAACAAAAGCAATGCAATCAGCAAAATCCAAAGCAGCATAGGACATTCCTCCGGCAATCAGCATCGGGTTACCGCAAACAAACCGCTGGCAGTGGCAGTAGATGATATTTACCCGGTGCTATATTCGGTAAACATACCCAAAGGCATGCTTTGTTTCAACGGGTAACGTTGCGTTTAACATTATGGTATGAAAGGCATGCACGAGAAAGGAGGTGGTTGGCATGAGCCTCATGGGCTTGCTGATAAGTCTTATCATGGCCATCATTATCGGTTTTATCGGCGACGCGCTTGTCCGGGCGGATATGCCCGGCGGCATTATCGGTTCGATGATCGCAGGCTTTGCAGGCGCATGGCTCGGTCACTTCCTGTTCGGTAATTTCGGGCCGGAAATCGACCGCTTCTCGATTTTCCCCGCCATTATCGGCTCGGCAATCGTTGTTTTTCTTGTGGGCCTTCTTTTTCGGGGCATCCGAAGGGAAACCCGCTGATAAAGTGTCTCCCATACCCCATATAAAGGAGAGGATTCGAAATGGCTAAAAAAGGTACGATTCCCGGTTTGTTGATCGGCGGTGCCATCGGGGCGGTGTCGGCTCTCTTGCTCGCGCCGAAGTCGGGCAAAGACATGCGCGCTGACCTGAGCGACCGCTACGTAACGGTCAAGGACAAAACGACCGAAATGGCGGGTACGGTGAAAAACAAAGCCGTCGAAGTTGCTTCCAACGTGGGACAAATGGCGTCGGATCTCAAGAGCTCGATGATGACCAAATCCGATGTGGTGATGGAATCCGCAAAGGATACGATCGATTCCGCCCGCGAAACGGCTTCCCTGGCGAAAGAGGCTTCGCATGAAGCCGTCAATGAAACCAAGGAAAGCTACAAAAATCAGATGAATAACGGTAGCTCCACGCTGTAAGGGATTCGCTGCCATCCATCAAAAGCCGGTCCGGCCTGGACCGGCTTTTTGCTTGCGTGCGGCCGGTACGGAATTCATGGCGGCGCACCTCCTGCCGTTTTAATCCGTTCTCCGGACAGGAATTAACGTTCCCATCGAAAGGGAAGCAACCCCGGTTTTGTCGTCCTCTGTCCGGCTTTCTGCGGGCCTATTGCCTTTGTTCCCCTTCCTCTAAAGGGGGAGGGCGCATGAACGTTCCCCGGACTCCTCCCGCCCTGAAATCAGGCTCCTGAGATACCCGCCTTCCTCGTTCCGTCGTTCGGGTCGGAAGGCTTCCGTAAAGAGGGAGCGGCTGTCCCCCCGGACATGAAAAAACGGGCTTACGCCCGTTTCGGTAGCTTAATTGTCCAGCTGTCCCGCAAACTGTTCCGTTGTGATCTCGCCGGCCAGGAGAGCCGTCACGTCGATTTTTTCTTTATCCGGCTTGGTAAATGCCTTTTCTTTCAGATAGTATCCCTTTTCCCTTGCGATTGTATACAGCCGGCAAAAGCGTTCGGCTGCTTCCAGCGCCTCGTCTTCGGTTCCAAAGGAGGAAAGCGTGTTGCCAAGACCCAGCGGATTGGAGGACGATTGTATGGCCAAATCAAATGCGCCAGCTTGCTCATACACCAAAATTTCGCTGTCAAAACACTTGATGCGCTGTTTAATCATCGGATTCCACCGCCATTTCCTTCAAGATTTTGCGAGCACTTCCGTGATCGTAGTAGTAATTACCCGCTCCATATGAAGTGAATCAAACCGGAAATTTCCTTTTTTCCGGCCTGGGCCGCTGGCGGCGGCATGCAAAAAAGGCGCCATGCGGAATGGCGCCTTTACCCGGCCGACTGCCGGTCCGTCAAATGCTCCTTCAGCTTCTCGATCGCACGCTTCTGAATGCGGGACACGCTCATCTGGGAAATCCCCAGCGCCTGGGCGATCGTACGCTGGGACTGCCCTTCGCTGTACGCCATCATCAGGACTTTCTTTTCCTCTTCCTTCAGATAAACGAACGCTTTTTGCAGGTCCATGCGCATTTCGACGGAGTGGTAATCGTCCACGTCCCCGCCGATGAGATCCCCGATGGTGGCGCTCCCCTCGTCGTTGGAAAGCGGCGTATCCAAAGAGACATAGTTGTAGCATTCGCGGCCTGCCAGCACTTCGATGGTTTCCTCCTGGGAAAGATCAAGCGCGGCGGCAATTTCGTCAATGTTCGGCGAACGCTCGAGCCTCATCGTCAGCTCGTCGATGGTCTGCTGGATCAGCAGCCCTTTTTCCTTTATTCGTCTCGGCACCTGTATGTACCAGGATTTGTCCCTCAGGTAATTTTTCATGTGCCCGATAAGACTCTTCATGGCGTACGCCTCAAACTGAATACCCAGAGAGCTGTCGTAATGCTTGAACAGCCGCAGCAAAGACATCTGGCCGACCTGATACAGATCTTCATAGAGATCAGGCCGGTTTCGGGACATCTTGCCGGCGGCCATCTTGACCAGGGGCTCATATTCCAGCAGCAAAGCCGTCACGACTTCTTCGGAATTGGTGTCCTGGTATTCCTTGATCTTGCTGATCATTTCCTGATCGTGAGTGGCTTGGTTGGCCTTCATATCATCTCCTCATTCCTTTGAAGGAATTTGGTTAGAATGACCTCGGTCCCCGCGTCGGTTACGACCTTCACATCGTCCATCAGCGCCTGCATCATATAGATGCCCAACCCTCCGGCGCGGATTTCGTCCAGTTCCTTGTCGTGCAGCGCGTCGGGCTGGCCGCCCCGCTGGTTGTAGTCAAAGCTGGTGCCCCAGTCTTTAACCGAAATGGAGATGCCTTCGGCGGTGACGGTAAACGTTACGTCGATCGTCCCCGGCTCTTTGCCGCGATAAGCATGAAGCACCGCATTGTTGCAGGCTTCGGCCACCGCCACCTTCATGTCTTCGATTTCCTCATAGGAGAAACCCCATTTGGTGGCGATTCCGTATAATGTCAGCCGCACGATATCGACGTAGTTTGCATCGGCCGGCACCGTCAAACTGATCGTTTTATCCAGGGTTTGGGTTTGCATGTTCATACGATATCTTCTTTCCTTTCCTGTGGGACTGTGGATTCTTCAATGCTCAAGTGATGCGTGATGCCGGTGATATCGAACAGCTTCTTTACTTTTTGAGGAACCTTTACGATCTTAAGCTCGGCTCCGATCGCCGCCCTCTGCTTCAGGATCAGAATGATGATGCCGATTCCCGTGCTGTCGATGTAGGTCAAATGTTCCATATTTAAAACCAGCGGTGTTTCATTCTGGTTGACATACGGCTCCAGGTCCGCCCGCATTTCCGGCGCGGCCGAAAGATCCAATTCCCCGTGCAGGCTAACGATAATCGCATCAGCGGTGATTTCTTTGGTCGTGAAAAACTTGTTTTCGGTAGTCATTTCTTTCTCCTTCCCTTTCAGGCCCATTTGGTTTCCGGTCTACCAACAACTTACCCGCTTGCGCTTCCGCTGAACCATGACAGATTCTTCATACAGCAAAAGGCGGGCCCGAAGGCCCACCCGAAGGAAGAAATTTGTCACATGGTGGTGGTTTGGCGGTTTTTGTTCATCCGGTGCACCTTGATCCGCTGCCAGATGTCGTAAGCCGAGCTTACCGCATTGATCACCTTGTAAACCGGCTTCTCTTCCACCTTTTCGTTGCGCTGCACACGGTTCATGTTATGGTTGACGTTCGTCATAAAGCGGCTGGATGCCGTGCGCAGAGAAGCGGTTACGCCCTCCAGCGTGTCGCCCACATTCTCCACCGTTCCAAAAAGCGAATCAAGCGACTTCATCTTGGTGCGCAGATCCATCGTAATTTGATTGGAGTTGCGGATCAGTCCTTTGACTTCCGTGCTGACGTCGTTCAGATCCTGCTGAAGCTCGCGGACCGTGGTATTCACGTCCTTCAAGGATGTTTGAAGCGTATTCAGCGTCCGGATCAAAAAGACGACCAAAACGGCGAATGCGACGGCGATGACCGCTACACTGATTTCCCAAATCATGATGTTGTCCTCCCTTGTGGGGGGCGTTTTCCGCTGCCCCGTTATGTGTGTCCCCGCTTGGTTGTTAATGAGTTACCCGCTCCAATCGGGGGTGAATCAAAGAAAAATCTGTGAAGTAATGTTCATATTCATTGGACATAAATAAGGGTATAATATAACAGACTTCGCATAAGCAAACGAATAAGGAGGAGATCTGCATGGCAACGGCAAACAAAACAAAAACGGTTGTCGAGGTTCTCAACCAGCAAGTCGCGAACTGGACGGTCCTCTTCACCAAGCTTCACAAGTATCATTGGTATGTAACGGGCGAAAACTTTTTCGAACTCCATGCCAAACTGGAAGAATTGTACGATTATGCGGCCGAGCAGCTGGATGAGGTAGCCGAGCGCATTCTGGCGCTGGAAGGCAAACCGGTCGCAACCCTGAAGGAAAGCCTTTCGATCGCCACGATCGACGAAGCCAAGGGCGGCGAAACCACGCAGCAAATGGTTCAGCAGGTGCTGAAGGATTTTGAACAGCTGGTCGCCGAGCTGAAGGAATCCGTCAAAGTCGCGGAAGACGCCGAAGACGATCCTACGGCCGATATGTGCATTCAGGCGATCGCGAATCTGCAGAAGCATGCCTGGATGCTTCGCTCCTTCCTGCGATAAGCGAGCCGCCCTGCGGGGTGCAAAAACACGCTCTTTGGATCAACGGCCTCCCGGCCGTTCCAAGAGCGTGTTTTTTGGTGAGGTTAACCGACCGGATGAAGATACTTGGTCAGCACCAGGCGGGTTCCGTTGCTGCTTTCCACGTCGACGCGGTCCATCAAGGCCTGCATCAAGTATATGCCAAGGCCGCCGGCCGTGATGTCATCCAGCGATTTTCCATGGTGGGAGCCGATTTCTCCGGAAATTTGATCGTAGTTGAAGCTGGTTCCGTTATCGCTGACCGAAATCTGGAGTTCGGCTTCCCCCATTTCAAATCCGATTTCAATCGTCCCCTTCTCGCGCTCCTTATACGCATGCAGAACCACGTTGTTGCAGGCCTCCGCAATCGCCACCTTCATATCCTCGATATCTTCGTAGGAAAAGCCCATTTTGTTGGAAATGCCATATAAGGCCAGCCGGGCGATGTCGATGTAGTTGGCTTCCGCAGGCAAGGACAAAGCGATGTGTTTGTTTCCGTTCATACCCCGTCAGCCCTCGCCGTGTCTGTCGTCAAATGTACCGGAATAAATTTCGTAATGCCCGTCAAATCAAACAAACGCTGTACCTTGGGCGGTGTTTCTTCGATGGCAAACGCTTTGCCCGCTTCACTCCGGGCCTTCAGCAGAAAGATAAAGATGCCCATCCCCGTACTGTCAATATACGTCAGGTCGCGCAGGTTCAGAATCAGCTGCTTTTCCGACGGGATCAACGGCTCGACCACTGAGCGAAACTGGGTGGCAACCGCAAGATCAAGCTCACCGCTCAACCGGACGGAAATGCGGTCGGCTTCTTCCGCCACTTGCACGTCAAAATTTTTGCGTTCCATCAATCGTCACCCCATTATCTTTTATCGTCGAAATGTCAGGCTATGTCCCTTTTACTAGCATAACAAAAATGATGTCAAAATTCATCCGCTTACAGGTTCAAACCGCCGGGAATCGTGTAAGGAGTGGTAATCCAACAAAAAGGAGGGACGCCTCATGGATCGGCACCAGGATATCGATGTAACCCGTGAACAAAAAAACGTTGAGGAAAAGCATGATTCAAGTTTGGTCGCCTCCACCTTTATCAAGTATGCCGCTTATATCATCATTTTTTTCGGAGCGCTTTACTTTCTCGTTCGTTATGTATTTCCAATGTTTTAATAAAGGACCGGAAGCCTCCGGAGTCAGGCGCGTGAAAGCGTGCCGGCCCGGGGGCTTTTCCATCCGCCGAAACGGACAAAAAAGCCGGATGCTTCCGGCTTTTTCTTTATCCCGCGAATCACACGTTCGCCATGGAGTAATAGCGGATGGCGGCAATTTCGCGGGTTTCCATATTCAAATAAACCTTGAGGAGCGATTCTCCTCTCTGGTAGACCAGCCCGTCCTCGGCGACGAAATCCGGCTCTCCCAGCAGGCCGTGGAGCGCCTCCGGGGTTTGGATGATTTCCCGCCCGTCGATTGTGACCGTTCGGCCCGGCCCCGTCACGACGGAAAGGTTGTACACCATCTCTCCCCAAAACGAGATTTCGACATCCCCGTACCGGTAGATTTCGACATCCGGCAGGAATTCATCGTCGTAAATTTCAAGCGGCACTCCTTTGGTTTCCAGTACGTCCAGCCGGGTATCGAACAGGGAAACGCCGTTCACCGAAGCGAGGGCGGCCTGCTCCTCCTGGACCGGCACCGCGAGCGCGGTCACTGCTTCCGCCGCCGGAGCGGCAAACTCGGGTTCGGCCTTCTCGGATGCGGCCGGCCCTGCAATGCCCGGGACGGTGCCGCCGGATGGGGCGTAAACCCCGCTGCCCGTAAAAATTAATCCGAAAGCAAGAGCGCCAAGCGCCCAAATGCGATACATAAATCATCCCTCCTCACGGGTCTTTCCTTTGTTCAACCCCGCCAGGTCAGACCGGCCGGCTCGACGCGGTCCCCCTGTGACGGAGGAGTGCGTCTAGCCAAAAAGGCCTGCGTCTTGCACGTTGGTCCTACAAAGCTTGTTATTGTTTACTTACACGCAATCAGCCCCGGGTGAACCAGAAAAAGCCCGATTTATCCCGCTCCGGGAAAAGAACGGGCGCCCGTTTCACCAAATGGGCAAATGGGGTAAAAAGTGGATGAAACCGAGCATCTTACCGATAAAAGGAGGACACCTCATGGAGAAGCGCCTCGAAGGCAAAGCGGCCGTCATAACCGGCGGCGGTTCGGGCATCGGCAAAGCCTCCGCGCTCTTGCTGGCGCGGCACGGCGCCAAAGTATGTCTGTTGGACCGGGCGGCGGAAAACGCCCACCGGGTCCGGGAAGAAATTGAAGCCTTCGGAGGGGCAGCCTGCGTCGTGGAAACGGACATCTCCGACGAGGAGAACGTCCGGAGAGCCTTTGCGCATGCGTCCGGCCTGTACGGCGGGCTCGATATCGTATTCGCCAACGCGGGCATCAACGGCACCATCGGTCCGCTGGAATTAATGACGGCCGAAGATTATGACCAAACCATGAGCGTTAACCTGAAGGGGACGTTTCTTACACTAAAGCACGCTATTCCTCACCTCAAGGGCAAGGGCGGCAGCATCATCGTGACCAGCTCCGTCAACGGAAACCGGCTGTTCTCCAATGTCGGCTTCAGCGTGTACGGCGCAAGCAAAGCCGGACAGGTCGCCCTGGTCAAAATGGCGGCGCTTGAGCTTGCCCGCTACAAAATCCGGGTCAACGCCGTTTGTCCGGGAGCGATCGACACCAACATCGACAGCAACACCAACTACCAGCCGGAGCTGGAGGACATCCGCATTCCCGTGGAGTTCCCCGAAGGGGATCAACCCCTTCAGAAGGGACCGGGAAGCGCGGAGCATGTGGCCAATCTGGTGCTATTCCTGGCATCGGATGAATCGGCTCACATTACCGGCACGCCGATCTACATCGACGGAGCCGAATCCCTTTTGCGGGGCTAAAAGGCTGGGCTCCGGCAGGACAAGCGGAACGGACATTCGAAGCAAGCGGCGCTTCGGATGGTCCGTTTTTTTGCGTTTCAACCAGCCAAAAATGCGAAAAGGCCGTTCCGCCACGGACGGAACAGCCTTTTATTGCAAACGGCCTCAGCCGATTTTTTCGAGCAGGAAAGCGCTGCGCGGCGCAAAAATTTTCTGCAATTTTTCCGCTTCCTTGGCGACCACTTCTTTTTCGCCGACCACGGCGATTTCGGAGCCGTCAAATTCTCCGATAATGGCGCCGTCCCGGATCACCGTGCCTTCGCCGATAATCGCCTTGCGGATCACAACATTCTTCCCGATCTTGACGCCGGGCATAATCACGCTGTCCTTGATCAGGCTGTTCTCCCCGATCTCGACGTTGCAGAATACTACGGAATGGTCCACTTCGCCCGCGACGGTGCAGCCGTCGCTAATGACGGAGCTGGAAATCCGCGCGCTCGGGTAAATGTGCTGGGGAGACGGGCTTTCGCAAGCCGTGTAGAGCGGCCAGTCGCTTCGGTTCAGGTTCATTTCGCAGTTTTCGTCCAGCAGGTCCATGTGCGCTTCCCACAGGCTGTCGATGGTGCCGACATCCTTCCAGTAACCCTCGAACGGGTAAGCGTACAGGTTGGCGCCCCGGTCCAGCATGGCCGGAATGATATCTTTGCCGAAATCGTTGTTCGAGAGCGGATTTTTCTCATCCTGCTGGAGATAAATTTTCAAGACATCCCAGTTGAAAATGTAAATGCCCATGGATGCAAGGGTGCTTTGGGGCTGCGCCGGCTTCTCCGTAAAATCGACGATCCGGTGCGAGTCATCGGTGGTCATGATGCCGAAGCGGCTGGCCTCCTCGCGCTTCACCTCGATAACGGAAATGGTGGCCTCCGCGCCGGATTTTTTATGAAAATCAAGCATTTTGCGGTAGTCCATGTTGTAAATGTGATCGCCCGAAATCACCAGAACGTAGCTGGGCTTGTGCTGCTCAATATATTTCATATTCTGGTAAACGGCGTTGGCCGTTCCCCGATAGGCTTTGTTTTTATCCTTGCTTTCGCCGGACGGAAGCAGCGCGACTCCCCCGCGCGACTTGTTCAGGCTCCAGGAAGCGCCTGAACCGATATGACGATGCAGAACGGCCGGTTCGTACTGCGTCAGTACGCCCACGGTATCGATCCCCGAATTGACGCAATTGCTGAGCGTAAAGTCAATAATGCGGTATTTCCCGCCAAACGGAACCGCAGGTTTCGCATTGCGGGATGTCAGTGCTCCGAGTCTTTTGCCTTCTCCACCCGCCAGCAACATGGCCACGCATTCGGTTTGCTTCATAATAAATCACCTTTCGTCTATAAGATGGTTGATGCGGGCTGGTTGTTCGTGTCACAGCGAACAACATCGGACCCCAACGGACAAGTCCGATTGATTGTTAGTCTTCTTCCCGGAATGTTCGTAGTATTTAATTACACGAAGGAAGAAGGGGTGAATCAGGCAGATGATAAATATTAACATAAAAACTGTAAGTAATTTTCTGGAGAATTTAAACGAGCACGTCCGCTTGCCGGGTTGCTCCGTCTTTCACATGAGACCCGGCCCATGCGTTCTTAGTATGGCGTGCGTCGCGCCTTGCTATGCCGGGCGGAGCGTTCCCCCCGGTTATTCAGGAAGGCCGAAAACCCCAGGCGCGGAGCGCCTGGGGCGAAGGGTCCGGTATGCGGTTTTTCTTAGTTCATCAGGCCCGAGCCGCCTTTGTCAAGCCGGTTTGGATTGGTGTCCGCGCCATAGCTGTCGCCATAACGGCCCGCATTCAGCGAGTTGTAGCTGCGGAACGTGTCGTGTGCGACCCGGTCGCGGTCCGGATGCGAATTGACCAGCACCAGAATGCTCCCCTGCTCCACATAATCGTTATATTCCCGCGCCTCGTCCTCGCTGATGCCGAGTCCGACCAGACCGCCGACCAAACCGCCGGCTCCGGCACCTACCGCCGCCCCTGTAAGGGCTGCCACAATCGGACCTGCCGCGATAATAGGGCCTACGCCCGGAATGGCGAGAGCGCCCAGGCCGGCCAGAAGTCCCGTAACACCGCCCAGCACGCCGCCGGTCGCGGCACCGGTGGCCAGTCCTTCCGGCACCCGGGTGTCCGTTTCCTCGGAGATGCCGCGCACCTCCTCCCGGTCTTTCGCAATAACCGATATTTCATCCGATGTATATCCTTGTCGCTTCAGATCCTCAATGGCTTTGACTGCTTCGTCCTCCGAGTGGAATACGCCGACAATTTTCTTCTCCATGGTCCATTCCTCCCATCTGATACGATGCGTTTGCAGTATGTTCTTACCCTTCCGGTCCTTCCCTCAAACAAAAAACCCGGCGGTTCGCCGGGGGAATTCGGGTGCCTCGCAAGGCTGTTTTGCCACCTGCTGACGCGGTTCGACAGAAGAAGCAACCATCAGGCCGTCGTGCCTGAATGCGGCGCCATGGCGACCGAATGAAGCAGCTTGCGGATCGTTTCCACCTTCACCGGTTTGCCGACAAATTCCTTCATGCCGGCTTCCTGGCAGCGCTCCTTTTCTCCCTTCAGCACGTTGGCGGTCATGGCAAAGATTTGGGGGCGTTCCTCTTCCGGCTTGGCTTCCATAATTTTTTGGGCCGCTTCGATCCCGTTCATCTCCGGCATCTGCAGATCCATGAAGACGACCTCGTAAGGCTTCGCCAGCGCCATTTCAAGCGCCTTCCGTCCGTTTTCCGCCAGCTCGGTGCGGTGGCCCAGGCTCTCCAGAATGCGCTGCAGCAGTTTCTGATTGACCGCGTTGTCTTCGGCGATCAGGATGCGGAGGGGCTTGAACAAAGGCACCTCCAGCTTCCCCTGCACCTCATGCTTCGCCGGGGCCGCGTGCAGCAGCTGTTCCTCTTTCACGCACTCCAGGTTAACCGTGAACACAAAGGTGGCGCCTTGCTCGGCAGACTTGTCGTAACGGATTTTGCCGCCCATCAGCTCCACCAGGGTCTTGCAAATTGCGAGGCCGAGACCGGTGCCCCCGTATTTGCGGGTCATGGACGAGTCGAGCTGGGAGAACGGCTTGAACAGCCGTCCCGTTTTTTCGTCCGGTATGCCGATGCCCGTATCCTTGACGACAAACTCGATTTTTACCCGGTCCCCGGTTTGGCCGATCTTGTTTACCAGGACGTAGACGCCCCCTTTTTCGGTAAACTTGACCGCATTGCCCACCAGATTGACCAGTACCTGACGGAGCCGGGTGATATCCCCGACGACAAACGCCGGCAGCTTCTGATCCATGTAATATTCCATTTCGAGATTCCGCTTCCGGGATTCCGCCTTGAACAGATCAAACGTCTCGGCTACGCAATCGTTCAGGTTAAACGGATCGTGGGCCAGTTCCATTTTGCCCGACTCGATTTTGCTGAAGTCCAGGATGTCGTTGATGACGCTCAGCAGCGCGTCCCCGCTTTTGCGGATGACCTCCGCCAGCTCTCTCTGATCGGACGACAGCCCCGTCTCCAGGAGCAGGTCGGTCATGCCGATTACGCCGTTCATCGGGGTCCGGATCTCATGGCTCATCATCGCCAGAAACTCGGTTTTGACCCGGGAGGCGATCTCGGCTTCTTCCTTGGCCTGGATCAGCTCCTGCTCGGCTTTTTTGCGCTCCGTGATGTCGCTGACGGTAATGGCGAACAGAAGCTCGTCACCGACATAGGACTCCCCGATCTGGATTTCCGCCGGAAAAAAAGTGCCGTCCTTCCGCCGGGGCATCGCCTCGATCAGCTTGCCGCTGCGGTACCGGGACCCCGGGTTCTCATCCGTTGCCTCATTCTCCAGCTCGGCGATCGTCGGGATCAGCAGGTCGATTGTGGCCGTCAGCAGCTCCTGCTCCTTGTAGCCGAACATCGTTTCGGCGGCCGGATTCGCCGTCAGGATGGCGCCTTCGCTGTTGAAGGTGATCATCGTGTCGATGGAGGTTTCGCGGATGACGCGCGCCTGGGCCTCGGCCCGGGACAAGTTATGCGCCGTCAGTAGCAGCTCCCGGTTGGCCTTTTCCAGCTGGAGGGTCTGCTCGTGGAGCAGCTCCGTTTGCTGCTGAAGCATTTTGTTGGTGATGTAAATGCCGACGAAGCCCTCGATTTTGGATTTCAGCGTCTGCGGCACAAACGGTTTGACCATGTAATCGATCGCGCCAACCGAATAGCCGGTGAACACCTGCTCCGTGTCCTTGCTGGTGGCGGTGATAAAGATGATCGGGATATGCTTGGATTTTTCCCGCGCCTTGATGAAGCGCGCCGTTTCAAAGCCGTCCATGCCCGGCATCTGCACATCCAGCACGATGACCGCGAATTCATCCTTGAGCAGGCAGCGCAGCGCTTCCTCACCCGAAGATGCACGCACCAGGTTGTAGTTCTCCTCCGCAAGAACGGCTTCGATCGCGAGCAGATTTTCCGGGTGGTCGTCTACCAGCAGGATATTTATCGGGTTTTCGATCTCCACAGGGCATTCCTCGCTCTCACTTGATCTTGCGGTACAGCTTGTCGTTCTGACTCACCGTAATGTAACGATCCGCGTGATGGCTGAAGTTAATCGACTCCCGGTTGCCCAGAATCAGGTAACCGTCCCTGCACAGGCTGTCGTAAATCAGCCGGTGCACCTGGTCTTGCAGCGACTTGTTAAAGTAAATCAGCACATTCCGGCAAAAGATCACGTGAAACTCGTTGAACGACTGATCGGTGACCAGATTATGCTGAGCAAACACGACATTCTCCAAAAGCTCCGGGTGAAACACCGCGTACTCGTTTTTGACCGAATAATATTCGGAAAATTCACCCGTGCCGCCGGCCATCATGTAATTGCGCGTGTAATCCCGCATCTTGCGCAGCGGAATGAGCCCTTTGCGCGCCTGCTCCAGCGCTTCCTCGCTCATGTCCGTGGCGTAAATCCGGGTTTTGCCGGCCAGCCCCTCCTCCTGCAAAAGAATCGCCATCGAAAGCACTTCTTCCCCCGTCGAGCAGCCCGCGTGCCAGATGCGGATGGCCGGAAGCCGCTTGAGGACCGGAACGATTTCCTTGCGGACCGCCATAAACATCTCGGGATCGCGGAACATCTCCGTCACGCTTACGGACAGGCTGGAAAGCAAAAGCGCCATATTGGCCGGATCGTGCAAAATTTTTTCCTGCAGGGCCGACACGCTGCCGAGCCCGAAGGCATTGATCCGGTGCCAGATCCGCCGCCGCAAGGAAGAAGAGGCATAATTGCGAAAATCGTACCCGTACATCCGGTAGATGCCTTCCAGCAGCAGCTCAATCTCGATTCTCTCTCTCTCCTCCGCCCGCGATTCCGTCCCGGCCGGTTCGCTCTCCGAATCGGAGCCGCCGGGCGCCGTCCGGCGGACGCCTTCGTTCCCGTTTGCCGAGGGTACCCCCGCCGGGTGCAGCTTCCCGTCGACATCGGTTTTTCTTTTCGTGGTCATCATCCCCTCATGTAAGCAGCAAAGCCTTTAAAACATCCAGCAGCCTGGCGGTGTCAATCGGCTTCGTCAGATAGCCGGAGGCGCCCGCCTGAAGCGACCTCTCTTCATCCCCCTGCATCGACTTGGCCGTCACGATCACAATCGGCAGGGCTTCGAAGCCTTCCATCGTGCGGATTTCCCTTGTGGCATCCAGCCCGTCAATGCCCGGCATCATGATGTCCAACAGCACCAGATCGAACGTCCGCCCGGAGCGGAGCAGCTCCAGCGCTTCGCCTCCCGACTCCGCGAAGGCCACCTGCACGCCGTACTGCTCCAGCATGCTCGATACCGCAAAAATGTTGCGGATGTCGTCGTCGACGATCAGAATCCGTTTGTCCGCCAGCGCTTCATAGTCCCCCGAATGCTTTTCCAAAGAAGTGCCTTCGTTCCCTTCGGGACGGGACGACGCGTGTTTACGCTCCCGTATCGGGCCGACTCGTTCCCCCTCCCGGAGGGGCGTATCCGCATCCGGAACCCCGCCGTCTACCCCCGCGTTGGTTGTTCTGTCATCCGTTTGAGGGGGGCTCTTTTTCTCTTTCCCTATTCTTACCCCGATTTCATCCGTTTGCTCGGCATAATAAGGCAAAAATAATGTGAACACGCTTCCTTCGCCCGGTTCGCTTTTTACGGTGACGGTTCCGGCCAGCAGCTCCGCCAGCTCCCGGCTGATGGAAAGCCCGAGCCCCGTCCCCCCGTACTTGCGGCTCGTCGTGCCGTCGGCCTGCTGAAACGCCTCAAAGATCAGCCCCTGCTTGTCCTGCGGGATGCCGATGCCTGTATCCTGTACGGCAAAAGTGACGAATTTCCGCAAAAAACCTCCATCCGGCTGTTCGGTCAAGCCGATGCGAAGCTGGACACTGCCCGTTTCGGTAAATTTAAGGGCGTTCGCCAGCAGGTTTTTGACAATCTGCTGCAGCCGGTGCACATCGGTGCGGATCGCATCGGGCGTCCCCGGCTCCACTTCCACGGCAAAGGCCAGCCCCTTCTTGCGGGCGACCGGTTCGAAAATGCGGCGGAAGTAGTCGGCCAGATCGCCCACATAGGCGTTCGACATATGGACGGTCATCATGCCCGCTTCCATCTTGGAAAGGTCGAGAATATCGTCGATCATCTTCAGCAGGTCGGAGCCGGCCGCATGGATGGTGGCCGCGTACTCCTCCTGCTTCCGGGTAAGCGTTCCTTCCTTGTTGTCGGCAAGCAGCTCGGAGAGGATAAGCAGGCTGTTGAGCGGGGTCCTGAGTTCATGCGACATGTTGGCAAGGAACTCGCTTTTGTACTGGGCGGACAAGGCAAGTTCCTTCGCCTGCCGCTCGAGCTTTTCGTTTGTGGCCTTTAGCTCCTCCTGCTGCGAGCGAAGCTCTTCGGACTGGATTTGCAGCTCCTCCGTCAGCAGCTGGGAGACGCGCAGCAGCTCCTCGGTCCGCTTCCGCCCGGCAATCCGGTTGAGGGCGGCCGCAAGCACAGCGCACACCCGCTCCGCCAGCGAGCGTTCCGGATCGCTCATCTCGCGCATGGCGGCGAGCTCCAGAACGCCCAGCAGCTCGCCTTCATGCAGGATCGGCAATACCGAAAGGTCAACCGGCTCCGTCTGTCCGACGCCGGATACGAGTTTTACATAGCCGGGAGGGACCGGGTACAGCCGCGCGGGGCTCCGGTCAAGCGCGCACTGGCCTACGAGGCCTTCTCCGACGCGGAACGTCCTCCTGCGCTCTTCCTCCGCAAACGCGTAAGCCCCGCGAAGAACAAGACGGTCCTCTCCGCCGCGCGATTCTTTAATGTAAACCGCGCCGAAGCCGGCTCCGGCCAGCGGGACAAAGGCGCTGGCGAAGATTTGGGCCGCTTCCGCCATGCTGTCCGCATCCTGCAGCAGCGACATCATGCGGGCGACGCCCGCCTCCAGCCAGTTGCTTTCCTCGCGAGTCCGGGCGGTCTCCCGCTCCTGATCCGTCTTCCGCTCCAGCTCTCCGGCGACCGTTTGAAACGCGCGGGCCAGTTCCCCCAGCTCGTCGTGATAAGGCGTTTCCGGCAGCTTTTTGCGGCTCAGGGTTCCGTCACCGAAGGAATCGATCAAGCCCGACACCACGTTTAACCCGGCGGCTATGCTGCGGATTAGCCAGAACATAATACCGAGGCCGATCAAAACCCCGCATGCGGACAGAACGATGGTAAAGACCAGCATCCGGTTGTTGGTTTGCGTGACGTTCTCAAGGCTGCTCTGCATCCGTTCTTCGTGGTAGTTAGACAGCCGGGTCAGCGAGCCTTCCAGCGCTTCCTGATGCTGCAGGCCGATGGAAACCCGAAGCTTGACGGCGTCGTCCACCCGTCCCACAGCCATAAGCCGCAGCAGCTCGTCCTCGTAAGCGGTGAACTTCTGCCAATCCTCCTTCGCCTGATCGAGCAGCTCCTGTGAATTGTCGCTGCCCAGCCGGGCGAATTCCGTGAACTGCCCGTTAACGAGTTTCTCCCGCTCTTCCAGCGCCCGCAGCTCCTCGGACAGGTCTTCGCCGCTCGCCCCCCGGTTGAGGATGTTGGCGATGTGTTTGGCCATCTCGTTCATATTCAGCCGGGTGGAATGAGCGAGCGAAACCTTGGCGTACCGGTTTGAATAAATCTCTTCCAGACTTTGATTCAGCGTGGCCAGCCGGTTGATGCCGACCCCCGCCACCGTGAACATCAGGAGGATAAGCGCCCCGAAGCCGACGAACAGACGCGTTCTGATTTTCACTGAAACCGCCCCTCTTCCCCATGCGCTTACAGCGTGTTGGTGCTCACCATGACGATGCACATGTCATCGTGCTGATCCTTCCGTTCCTCCTCGGGAAGCAGCCGGTCGACGATTTCATCCAGGCTTCCGTCCGGTCGGGCCGTAAGCTCCGCCAGCAAATTGCGGTCGGTGGCTTCCACGGCTTCCGAAAGGCCGTCCGTAAACAGGAAAATACGCACGTCCGATTCGTACTCGATGCGGGCTTTGCGGATTTCGATCTGCTCGAAGAAGCCCACCGCGCAGGAGCCCTGGTCCAGAAGCACCGTCGAGCCGCCGTCCTTGACAACCAGACCGGGCGGGTGGCCGGCATTGACGTATTCAATGGTCTTCCGCTTGGTGTCGATGACCAAATAAATCGCCGTGAAATAATAGTGGATAAAATGCTCCAGGCTGTACAGCTGAATCATATACCGGTTCAGCTCGTTGATCACAAGCTCCGGGTCGGCGAGCCGGGTGATCGTGTCCTGCAGAACGGACGAGATGAACATGCAGACCAGCGATGACGAAATCCCGTGCCCCATCATATCGAGCAAAATCACCCCGTACCGGTTCTCGTCGATCCGGTACCAGGAATACATGTCTCCCGCCAGCTCAAAGGACGGATAGTAGTTGGCGTTAATGGCAATGGAGCCGCAGTTGATGGGCTCGCTGAGCACGCTGCGCTGCACCTGCTTGGCCAAATCGAGCTCGTTGCGGATTTTGCGGTCCCGCTCGATGTGCCAATCCATTTCCTTCTTCAACCGGAGGGCGACCCGGATGCGCGCCATCAGCTCGACCTTGTTGATCGGCTTCATGACATAATCCATCGCCCCCGCATCCAGCGCCTCGGCAAGCTTGTTCGAATCGCCAAGCGCCGTCACGATGATAATCGGCGTATCCTTCCAGTCTTCGTCCGCCTGAATCCGCCGGCAGGCTTCCAGGCCGTCGACCTCCGGCATCATCATGTCCATCAGAATAAGATCGACGGGGGCCTCCGGACGGTTCGCCGTGCCAAGCCCCAGGTAGTCAAAAAGCTCCAGGGCGGAGCCGAGGGCCACGCAGTCGAGGTACCCTTCGCTTTTTAAAATCTTCTCAATGATAATCAGGTTGACCGGGTTATCGTCTACAATCAAAATACTCATGCGAGTCTTGTCCTCCCCTTTCGGTTTCTATGCAAGCCCGCTTTCCCTTCCGTTCGCGCTTTCTCCAGCCGGCTTATTCCGGCTCCGGGCCGCCGGCCGAAGCCGTGTACTGCTGGATCAGCTCCATGAACAGCACCCCATAGCGGAGGAATTTCGCCTCCCCCACCCCTTTGACGGACAGCATGGCGCTCCGGTCGACCGGGAGGGTCTGGCTCATTTCCCGCAGCGTGCTGTCCGGGAAGACGACATAAGGCGGCACGCCCTCCCGTTCGGAGATTTCCTTGCGCAGGCTGCGAAGCTGCTCGAACAGCTCGCGGTCGCCTTCCTCCAGCCGCCGCACGACGATCCGTTTCTTTTGCAGAACCGGTTCCTCTCCCCTCAGCACGCGGCCGGCTTTCGCCTGCAGCTTGAGGACCGGAAATTTGCCTTCGGTCAGCCCCAGGTAGCCCTCCGCGCTGAGCGTATGGATCAGGTCGGTGATTTCCTTTTCGGTATAGGCGCTCATGATTCCGTAGGTCGGAAGGCGGTCGAAGCCGAACTGGCGCACCTTCTGGTTGCGCGAGCCTTTCAGCACCTGGCTGACCAAAGCGGCTCCGAACCGTTCCTTCATGCGGTAGATGCAGGAAAAGATCATCTGCGCTTCCCGGGTCAGATCGACCACCTGCACCTCGTCGCTGCAGTTGCCGCAGTTGCCGCAATCCTCCGGGGCGTCTTCGCCGAAATAGGTCAGGATCGCTTTGCGCAGGCAGCGGGTCGTGTGGCAGTAATCGACCATGGCCTGCAGCTTGCGGTATTCGTTTTTTTTGCGCTCGGGGTCGAGCAGCGTTTCTTCAATAAAAAACTTCTGGATGATCGTATCCTGGGGACTGTACAGCAGCACGCATTCGCCGGGCTCTCCGTCCCGGCCGGCGCGGCCGGCCTCCTGATAATACGCTTCCATATTTTTCGGCATATTATAATGAACCACATAACGGACGTTCGACTTGTCGATCCCCATGCCAAACGCGTTGCTCGCCACCATTACCCGGATGTCGTCGAACAGGAAGCGTTCCTGCGCTTCCTTGCGGGCGCCGTCGGATAGCCCGGCGTGGTAGCTGCCCGCGGAGATTCCTTTCTTGCGCAGAAACTCGCACAGCGAGTCGACGTCCTTGCGGGTGGCCGCGTACACGATGCCCGCCTGGTCCTTGCGTTCGCGGATAAAGTCAAGCAGGTAGTCCTGCTTATTCTCCCCTTTGACAACGGAGAACTTGAGGTTTGTCCGGTCAAAGCCGGTCAGAAACACATGGTCCCGGGGAATGCCCAGGTAATTGGTAATGTCGAGGGTAACCTCCGGCGTCGCCGTTGCGGTGAACGCCGTGACGCGCGGCCGCTCCGGCAGCTCGCTCAGCAGCTCCGAGATCCGCCGGTAGCTGGGGCGGAAATCGTGTCCCCATTGGGAAATACAGTGCGCTTCGTCAATCGCCACCATGGAAATCGGCAGCGAGCGCAGCAGCTCCCGAAAGCTTTCCAGCTCCAGCCGTTCGGGAGCGATGTAGATCATTTTATAGTCACCGCGCGCGGCTCCGCGAAGCCGTTTGCCGACTTCCGAGCCGGTGAGCGAGCTGTTGATGAATGTGGCGGCGATGCCCATGCCTTCCAGGGTATCGATCTGATCCTTCATTAAGGAAATCAGCGGGGAAACGACCAGCGTTACCCCCGGGAACAGCAGCGCCGGGATCTGGTAGCAGATCGATTTCCCGCCCCCCGTCGGCATAATGCCGAGTGCGTCTTGCCCGTCCAGAATGAAGCGGATGATGCGCTCCTGCCCCGGCCGGAACGAGCTGTAGCCGTAATACTTTTCCAACAATTGTTTTGCCTTGTCCAACACCCTGCAGGTCCCTCCCGTAAAAACTCTCTTCTACTACCATACCGCATATCCGGCCGGGAGAAAAGGCGCCTGGACCTGCGGCGGCGGGAGCGATGCGGGAGACGGCTTTCTCCCCGGCAAACCAAAAAAACTGCTCGAAAGAGAGCAGTTTTCGGGTTCGCACGGGCCGCTTACAGCTTGACTACGCCGTCCGCTTGCGGACCGCGGGCGCCTTGCACAATACTGAACTGCACACGCTGCCCTTGATCCAGCGTTTTGAAGCCTTCGCCAGTGATGGCGGAATAATGAACAAATACGTCATTGCCCTCTTCGAGGGAGATGAAGCCAAAGCCTTTTTCCGCGTTGAACCATTTCACTGTCCCTGTTTCCATGAAAACTGACCTCCGTTGGTGGCTTAAATTTAATATGTAAATGAAAAATTCACACATTATCGAGCGACCCCATAAGAAGGGTCTGGGCTGAGATCTCTGGATGAGGTGTGAATTCACCGGCCGGAGGGGGTTATGTAGAAGGCAAGGCCCGGTTTGGGGAAACCGGGCCCTGCGCCGTAAGGACCGGATCGGCTAGTTATAACGTCGTGTTGCGCATGGATGCCAGATTTCGGTTGAATGCGACATCTTCGTCGCCCGGGGCCTGAGCAAACTCGGGCGTTCCGCCCACCGCCATAACGGCGATATTCCCCCGGTCCAATTCTTCCTCCAGATGCTCCGCGTCCGCTTCGGTTACCCCGAGGGCCATCATTTTGGAGCGAAGCTGATCGCCGCGCGAGCGGAACAGATTGGCGACGGACTGGAAGATTCCTTCATCCGCCACGCCCGGCTCCCGGGCTCCCGTCGCTTCCGCGAGCTCGTCGGTTTCGTCCCGGTCGTGGGCCAAAACGTAAATGTCGTCCGGGCCGTAGCCCATTTTTACAAATTCGGTAACGGTTCCTTTGGCCTCTTGAAAGGTAGATGCGACTTTGACTTGTGTGGTCATTTGGCTTCCTCCTTCGCGAGAGTTTCCGACACCCGTTTTTACTTACCCCTCGCAAAGAAGCTTGAAACAAGCTCCCAAAACAAAAAAACGGAGGCGATAATCCTCGCTCCCGTCAACCGGCCCGGCGCACGGCAAGCAGCCGGAAAGCCGTTTGACTCCGGCTCGCCGGACGCTTGCTCGGCTTGCTTTGCTTGCTATGCTTGCTCTCTTCATACGGCGCCGTGGTTGCTCAGCCTAGACGGCGCCGGCCTTCGTCCTTGCACCGCCATTTCCGTCCGTCATGCCTAGCGCCCTGTCCACCAGTCCACCCGAGCCTGTTCTCCTCTCTCCCCGTCCCTCCACCTGTCTACCCGTCCCTGTCCACCTGTCTACCCGTCCCTGTCCACCTGTCTACCCGCCCCTGTTTTCTCGCCGCGCCCCGCCCGGCTTACCAGCCGATGGCAGCTCCGTCCGCCCGGGGATCGGCCCCTCCGAGCAGACGGCCGTTATCGTCGATTGCAATCGCACCGGCGTGGCCCATGATCCCGTCAAACGCCGCCATCTCGCGGACGATATGGCCTGCGTCGCGGAGCGCCTGCTTCACGTCCGCCGCGATCCGGCTTTCCACCCGCAGCTCCCGGGTCGGTTCTCCCCAGGTCCGCCCCCATACCCAGCGGGGCTCTTCGACCGCCTGCTGCGGGTCCATGCCGTGATCGACCATGCGGGTCAGGAGCGCCGCCTGCGTCTGCGGCTGGCCCTCGCCGCCCTGGGTCCCGTACAGGTAGGCCGGCCGCCCGCCGCGGAACGCCATCGCGGGCATCAGCGTGTGAAAGGTTCGCTTGCCGGGCTCCAGCCGGTTGATATGATCCGAGGCAAGCGAGAAAAAAGCGCCCCGGTTTTGCAGCAGAATGCCGGTGCTTCCGGCCGTGAAGGCGGAACCGAATTCGAAATAGAGGCTCTGGATGAAGGAAACCGCGTTGCCCTGGGCGTCGACCACCGCGGCGTAAGCGGTGTCCCCCTCAATGGGACCGCCTTGGCGGTCCGCCGCCCGGGCGGGGTCTATTTCCCGGGCCAGCCGGGCGGCGGAAGCGGGGCTCAGCAGCTCGGCCAGAGCGGGCCGGTAAAAACCGGGGTCCGTTAGCGCAGCGTCCCGTTCCCGGAAGGCGAGCTTCAGCGATTCGATCAGCAAATGATAATAGGCGAACGAACCGTGCGGGACCTCCGCAACGCCGGCGCTCTCCGCGATTTGCAGCGCCAGGATGCCGGCGAAGCCCTGCGAGTTCGGCGGGCATTGGTACAGCGTATACCCCCGGTACGACCCGGCGCACGGCTCGGTCCATTCGCCGCGGTGCGCCGCAAAATCCTCCAGCGTCAGCAGGCCCCCCGCCCGCCGGAGCGAACGGACGATTTCCCCGGCGAGCGCGCCTTTGTAGAAGGCGTCCCGGCCGCCGGACGCCACGGCCCGCAGGCTCGCCGCCAGCTCGCGCTGGACAAACCGCTCTCCGGCGGACGGCACGCGTCCCCCGGGCAAGTAGATGGCGGCCGTCCGTTCGTCGGCGGCAAGCGCCGGCAGCTGCTCGCGCGTCTGCCGGTGCTGGTCGGGCGACAAGGGAATGCCCGCGGCCGCATACCCGATCGCCGGCTCCAGCAGATCGGCAAACGGAAGCCGGCCGTACGCCTCATGCACGGCCGCCCAGCTGTCGGCCATGCCGGGAACGGTGATGGCGCTCTCCGCGCCCCGCAGCGGAATGGCCGCATAGCCGGCGAACCGCTCCCGGGTCGCAAGCACACCCGAGCGGCCGCTGCCGTTGTAGGCGCGGACTTTGCCGTCCTGGCTTGCGTAGGTGAGCCAAAACGAGTCTCCGCCCAGGCCGGTCATGTGCGGGTAGACGACTGCCAGCGCGGCGCTTACGGCTACAGCGGCGTCAAAGGCGCTGCCGCCGCGGCGCAGGATGCGGGCTCCCGCTTCCGTGGCGAGGGCATGGGGACTGACGATCATCGCTTGCGTTCCCGAAGCGGGCTGTCGTTTCATAGGCGCGGCTCCTTTCGTAGGCCCTTCAGCGCTTCAGCACCGCGTCAAACCAGCGGCCCGGTTGGGGCGGCGCAGGCCGGCCCCTCCGCCGCCGGCCTGCCCTGCGCCAGATCGGCGGCCAGCCGCAGCAGCTCGCGGTCGCGTCCCGGACCGGCGACGAGGGACAGGCCGACCGGGGCTCCTTCGGCCGTTCCCCAGGGAAGCGTCACCTGCGGCAGCCCGGCCAAGCCGGCGATGCAGGTCAGCTGCATGGTTCGGGCGCGCCAATCCTCCGTTACCTCGGAGGGCAGGCCGCGCAGCGGCGCCGGACCCGGGGCGGTTGGCAATACCAGAAGGGCGTCCTCGGCCAGCAGCTGCGTCAACCGGTCCCGGATCGTCCGGCGGAGACCGGTTTCGGCCGTCAGCGTCTCGGCATGGACCGTCTCCGCAAAGGCAAACCGGCTTCCGGTGGCGGGGCCGAACCGCGGACGTTCCCGCTTGATCCATTCGCCGTGCGCCTGCCAGGCATCCTTGCCCTGCAGCAGGCGGTAGACCCTCGCCCATTCCTTCAAGCCTTCCGGCGCTATGCTCGCCGCCTTCATGCAGGGAAGGATTCCCGCGAGGCGGCGGATCATCTCCCGCGTCACCCCGCCAGCTTCTCCTTCGGCGAGGGCGAGCGCCTCACGCGCCGCGTAAGCCCGGCGAAACGGACGCTCCGTTTCCCCGGCTCCAGGGCCGCCCCCCGCCGAACCGCCGCTGCCATCACCAAGCAGGACAAGGCCCGCCCGGTAAAGAAGCTCCGCATCCCGCGCCATCCAACCCACCGTATCGAACTGCGGGGCAAGCGGCACCACCCCGTCGAGCGGCACCGCGCCATGTGTGGGGCGGAAGCCGTAAAGGCCGCAGTAAGCGGACGGGATGCGGACGGAGCCGCCGGTGTCGGTTCCGAGTGCGAAATCCGCCAGTCCGGCGGCCGCCGCTGCGGCCGATCCGCTGGAGGAGCCGCCGGGAATGCGGTTCAGGGCCGCCGGATTCAGCGGCGTTCCGTAATGATAGTTCTCCCCGTTCAAGCTGAACATCAGCTCATCCGTATGCGTAATGCCCCGGAGGCTTGCCCCCTGCTCCAGCAGCCGCCGGACGGCTTCGGCCGTCCGTTCCGCCGGGCGGTGCGTCCGCTTCCAGTCCGGGCTGCCTGCGCCCGGCGTGTGGCCGGGCAAATTAAAAACGTCCTTGGCCGCAAAAACCAGGCCGGATAATGTCCCGCTGCCAAGCGGCTTCATTTCGAAGTGCTCGTCGCTGTATGCTCCCCATTCCCTTTTTTTCATAGAGCCTCCTAGCCGGCGTTATGTTGACCAGCTCCATTTTCTGGATCGCTATGTAAGTATAAATCACACCAATACCTTTTCGTCCGGAGAAAGAGCGGCAAACTTCCGTGATCTTTTCTCCGCCTCCACATTAAGAGTGTCATATGTAATATTCTATAACCGAAAACGGAAGCTGCCAAGTGAAACTCGTGTCGGCGTTATTTTGCACTTTCCGATCCGCCGAACGCCTCCCCGTAGGACCAGGAAGCAAGACTCATTTTTTTACATCCCGGCCTTTCGTTTCTCCAGCCCCTCTCTCTCCAAAATGCCGTAATCCCGGGGATTTGGAGGACCGGCGCTTTTCTTTTCTCCCACTTTTTCCACATTCACCCTTTTCTAAATTTTCTAACAAGTCAATATCTTCAGGGAAAAGTGTGTTACAATAAACGTACCGGTTTGATGAAGGCGGATTTGGTGTAATAGTTTCTAAGCATGCGGCACAATGTATAACCTAGAGAAACAGGAGTTTGACGCTTATTCATGGGAGGGAACCGTCATGGGGATAAAAACCGATGAAGTGAGACAAAGCCTGCTCGAGTTAGCCCGCATTTATCAACCCAAGGACGCACGCCGGTTCGTGAACGATTTTGTGCGCAAGTACCGCATTACGAAAGGATATGAGGATGAACTGACCCAGCTCGTGAAGGTCGAGCTCAGCAAAACTAAAATTCCGGTTTAACCGGCCTATTCTTCCAGGCTACATAACCGACCCCGGCCCAATCGGCCGGGGTCTTTGGCGATTCCTTCAATTGTCCGGCCGCCTGCGCTGTGGTACAATTTAAGGATGCTTTGATACATGAGGAGGATTCCCTTGCTTACCATCGGAATTGCCGGCGGAACCGGCTCCGGCAAATCGACCATCGCCCGTACCATCATCAGCCGGATCGGAGCGGACAACGTCGCCATCGTCACCCAGGACAATTATTACGCGGACGGCGCCCACCTTACGTTTGAGGAACGCGTTCGGATCAATTACGATCACCCCGATTCCTTCGACAACGACCTGCTGATCCGGCATCTGCTTGAATTGAAAGAAGGCCGGATGATCGAAATGCCGGTCTATGATTTTATTACCTTTACGCGTTCCGGCGAGACGGTGCCCGTCCCGCCCCGGCCCGTCGTGATTGTGGAGGGGCTCCACACGCTGTACGATCCCCGCCTGCGCGAGCTGCTCGACATCCGGATCTTCGTCGACACCGAGCCGGACATCCGTCTTCTGCGCCGGGTGGAGCGTGACATCCAGGAGCGCGGACGGACGCTGGAGTCTGTGCACGCCCAATACATCACTTCAGTCAAGCCCATGCATGAAGCGTTTATCGAACCCTCCAAGAAGTACGCCAACGTGATTATTCCGGAGGGCGGGGAAAACCAGATCGGCATTTCCCTGATCGCCGCCCGCATTCAAAGCTACCTGCAAGGAGAAGCCTGACCGGCCGTTTTCTGACGCCCGGCTTTCCCATTTGGCCGCCGCAGCGGCTGTCCGCTGACAGCGGCATCTCTCCAAAACCGAACGAGCAGCCTTTTCGTCTGTGGCGAAAAGGCTGCTCGTTGGCGTTTCAATGGCCTCCCCCGTTCAGGGCGGAGGGGAAATCAGCTTTGCAGGGGCGGGCGTTTGACGAGTCCGCCTTCTTCTTTTTTCTTCTCCTTGAATACCTCGCCGATGGCCCCCAGGCTGCCCAGCGCATCCATCGCGCCCGTCGGGACGAACACCTTGTTGGCCGGACCCTTTGCGATCTCGATCAGCGACTCGAACGATTTGTAGGCCAGCACGTTTTCGGTCAGGCCGGCCGACTGCAAAAGCTCGATCCGGTTTTTCTCGGCTTCGGCGACGGCCTTGATGGCTTCCGCTTCCCCGAGCGCTTCCAGCTCCTGCGCCTGCCGGAGCCCCTCCGCCTGGCGGATGCGCGCTTCCCGCTCGCCCTCGGCGCGGAGAATCTTGCTCTGCTTGTCGCCTTCGGCCCGCAGAATCATATCCTGCCGCGCCGCCTCGGCCTCCAGCACGATGGCGCGCTTGCTCCGCTCGGCTTTCATCTGTTTGTCCATCGCTTCCTGAATGTCGGCCGGCGGCTTGATGTCCACCACTTCGACCCGCTCGATGCGCACGCCCCATTTTTCGGTAGCCTCGTCCAGGGCCGTGCGGATTTCGCTCGAGATCTTTTCCCGTCCGGACAGCGTTTCGTCCAGCTCCATCTTGCCGATGATCTGCCGCAGAGTGGCGGTGGTGATGTTGCGCACCCCGGAGACGTAGTCGGAAATGCCGTACGTGGCCTGCTCGGGCCCGACCACCTGATAGAAGATGATGTTGTCGATCTGCACCTGCACGTTGTCTTTCGTAATTACGGTTTGCGGCGGCACATTCGCCTGCTGAATGCGCAGGTCATGGAACGTGCGGACCTGCTCGATAAGCGGGATCAAAATATTCAGTCCGGGCGTCAGCAGACGGTGAAACTTCCCGAGCCGCTCGACCACGCCGACCCGCTGCTGCGGAACAATCTTGATGGTCATCGCAATCAGAAGGATGACCAGCACCACCAGAACGATTACGGTGATTGTCGTTGCATTCATCGCTTTAAATCGCCTCCCATTTCTGTACTTCCAGAATCGCGTTGCCCCGGTTCAGTACAATTACGCGTTCTCCTTCGGCCAGCGGAGCGTCCGATTTGGCGCTCCATGTCTCGTTTCCGACCTTCACTATCCCCATGCCGTTCTGTCCAATCGGTTCGACGACGATCCCCTGCTTGCCGACGAGGTCGTCGATCGAGTCGCGGAAGCCGCGGGAGTTGTGCAGTCTCCTCGTCAGCGGCTTCGTGAAAAAGGTGAGCACCAGCGCCGTCAAGCAGGCCACCCCCACCTGAACGACGGTCGCTCCCGGCAGCAAAAGCGCCGTGGCGAACCCGGCGAGCGCGCCGATTCCCAGCCAAAGCATATAGAAGGTCAATGTGAACAGCTCCGCGATGATCAGTGCGACTCCGATCACAAGCCACCATACCCAAGGCACGGCCATCCCCCCCTTTGTAATGTGAAAGCTTAGAAAACTTATACGCGAAAGTCCCGGAAAAGTATTCAAAACTTGACGGAACCGATTCCGCTTCCGGCGCATAGGGTATCGTGCCTGCATGGCCGTCCGCCGTTTCGGGGCTTTGTCCGGCCGGACCGCCCAATTGCGCAAAAGAAAGGATATAAAAGCCATGGCTTACCGGATCATTGTCGATTTGTCCGACCGTCAGCTTTATCTCCTGAACGGAAACCGGGTCGAACGGGGATTTCCCGTCGGCATCGGCCGGATGGCGACCCAGACGCCCCAAGGGGAGTTCACGATTGTCAACAAGCATCCGAATCCCGGAGGCCCTTTTGGCGTCCTCTGGATGGGGCTTTCCAAGCCGCATTACGGCATTCACGGCACCAACGATCCCTCTTCCATCGGCCACTATGTTTCCCATGGCTGCGTCCGCATGTACAACAACGACGTGCTTACGCTTTCCCGTTATGCTCCGATCGGCACAAGGGTTACCATCCGAGCCTGAACCCGGTCCCGATCCATAGCCGGTCCTCGTCCTTCGACGCTTAGGCTTCCTCTTTCCATCCTTCGTATGTATAGAAATTACCCGTTTACCCATACTGTAGCTGTGGCCTTACAATTTGTTACAAAAGGAGGATGGCACCGTGAAAACGTTGAATGTCCTGGCGTTGACGCTGCTCATTATCGGCGGCTTGAACTGGCTGCTGGTCGGACTGTTCCAGTGGGATCTGGTGGGCGGCCTTACCGGCGGAATGGACAGCACCATTGCGCGGGTAATCTTCGTAATCGTTGGCCTTGCCGCGATATACAGCTTTGTTTTGTACGGCAAGGTAGCGGACGATGAAAATGCGCGCACCGGGGCTTAAGCTTCCGGTGAACGGCACGGATACCCGAAAAAACAGGCCGAACGAAAGCATCCGCTTTCCGTTCGGCCTGTTTGTTTGCGCCGGCGCAGGCCGGCTGCCTGATTAATCGAACACTTCCACGTACCCGTTGTTCCGGCGGATGAGGTCGACCACCTCGGTGTAATCCTCATCGCGCGCCGTTCCGGCCAGCACATAGCGGATCTCGGAGCGGTCGCCGTCGTAGAACGCGTCGGAGTCATCCTCGTGCATCCGGGTGCCGGGCGTTTCATCCGGCGGTCCGCTGGGCCGTCCCCGGTCCTGCTCGAGCGCGTACAGGGCGGCTCCTCCGGCCGGGGCAGGTCCGCCCGGGAGACCCGAGCCGTATCCGCTCGCCGCGCCGCCCACCGCAGGCCCTCCGGCGGTCGGGTACCCGGCGACAAACGGCACCAGCAGCCGGTTGCCGCGGCCGAGGCTCTCCGGCAGCTCGGACACCTCCAGGTTCTGGAGGCCGTAGCCCTGAAGCCGGGTGCTGACTTTCAAAGCGTCGTTTTCGGTATGAAAATAAGCTTGGATTTTCTTGGCCATGCTTGTCCTCTCCCTTCGCTTGATCGGATCGGTTGCTTACGATTACTTTACCCTCCGCCACCCGCAATAACGCAGCTTTTTCGTTTCCCCGGCGGGAATATTTCTCACCGCCGCCGCATTTTCGGCTTTGGTCCGTTCGCGGCGTACCGTTCCCTGTCGCTTGGCCGCTGGCCTTATTCCTCCGAAGCGGTCACTCGGTCCATCGTGGAAAAATCGCTGAACGGGTAAAACCGGCAGACCACTTTCCCCACCAGCTGATCCCGTTCCACAAACGGATTGTCCCACAGGTGCGAATCCAGGCTGACGTTGCGGTTGTCGCCCAGGAAGAAATAGCTGTTCTCCGGCACGGAGACCGGCCCATATTCGTAGGTCATCGGTTCCTTCAGGTAAGGCTCCCGGATTTTCTTGCCGTTGCGGATCAGCGTCCCGTCGCGGATCTCGATGGTGTCGCCCGGAAGACCGATCAGGCGCTTGATGTAGCGCTGGTTTTCCTTCCCTTCGATCGGCGGGTAAAAGACAACGATATCTCCAAACTCAAACCGGGTAAGCGGAACCATTTTCTCGATCAGAAAACGGTCGTTCAGCTGGATGGTCGGCAGCATAGAGCCGGTCGGCACCACAATCCCTTCGGCCACGTAATTTTTGACGAAGACCGCCAAAAAGCAGGCGGCCAAAAAGATCGGAAGCAGGCTCCTCAGCCGCTTCCTTTGCGGTTTCGCGCTTTCCGTTTCCATGAACGTCCCTCCCTGGTTCAAATTTGGAAGAAGTCCGGGCGCCTCTCGTTCCGTTCCTTGTTGTGGCGTCACTCACCAAATACCCGTTTTGCGCCGGGGTCAATCAGGCCGGGTTTCTTTCCCGAGCAGCAGAAGAACCGCCACCCCGACGGCCAGCGCGCCGGTAAAAATCGAGAAGATAAACAGGTAGGAATAGCCTCCTCCCGCCAAGGCCCCAACCAGATAAGGCGCGATGGCGCTGCCGATCCGGCCGAAGCCGGAAGCGAAGCCGGAGCCCGAAGCCCGCACCTCGTCCGGGTAATTCTCCGGCGTATAGGCGTAAAGCGCTCCCCAGGCGCCCAGATTGAAGAAAGACAGCAGCATGCCCCAGAGCAGCAGCAGCGGCGCCGTCTCGCTCGCGCCGAAGAAGGCCGCGCAGACCCCCGTCATCGCCAGAAAAAGGGCGAGCGTAGGCTTGCGTCCCCAGCGCTCGACCAGCCAGGCCGCGGCGAAGTACCCGGGCAGCTGGGCAAGGGTGATCCACAGCACGTATTTGAAGCTGTTGATCATCGTAAAGCCCTTGTCCACCAGCACCGAAGGCATCCACAAAAACATGCCGTAGTACGAAAAGGCCACCGCGAACCAGACGACCCACAAGACGGCGGTGCGCCTTCCGTGATGCCGGAAAATGGCCGAAAGCGGCACCTTGCGGCGGATTTCGGCCGGCCGCGTCTCGGGTATGCCCCGCCGGATCAGGATCGCGTAGACGAGCGGCAGCGCCCCGACCAGAATGGCGACCCGCCAGCCGTATTCCGGGATCACGAAGTAAGCGAGCGCTGCCGCAGCGATCCAGCCGACCGCCCAAAAGCTTTCCAGCAGGACGACCGTGCGGCCTTTTTTGTCGGGCGGCGCGAGCTCGTTGACCAGCGTGGAAGCGACCGGCAGCTCGGCCCCCAGACCGAGGCCCATGACTAGCCGCAGGGCGAGCATAACGGCCAGTCCCGGCGAAAAGGCGCTGGCCAGGCTGGCCGCGCCGAACACCATCAGCGTGGCCAGGAACAGCGGCCGCCTGCCCCAGCGGTCGGCGAGGTACCCGCCGAGCGGCGCGCCGATGGCCATGCCGGCCGTGGTGAAGGTGCCGAGCAGGCCTTTTTCGGTAGGCGTCAGTCCCCACTCGCTTGTTAGTTGGACGATGATAAATGAAAGCAGCCCTACGTCCAGGGCGTCAAACAGCCAGCCGAATCCGGCCGACCAAAAAACCTTGCGGTAGCTTGGAGCGGCTTCCCGCTTCATACGCCAGTCCCCTCTCTATCTGTTATCCAGGCAGGATGCCGTCAGTATTAACTATACCCATCTTGCGGCGCACAGCAAACGCATCCTCCGGGAAGGAAGCCTTCTATTCCGCCACGATCCATTTGTGAATTTTTGGACATAATCCCAAAATAACTGATATATTTACCATTCAGTATATTGACAGTAAATTATTTAGCAGTAAAATGAACTTGCAAATCCCATATTATGTAAAGGAGGGTTGAAAATGAAGGTTTATATGGCTCCTGAACTCATCACTTCTTTCCAGCAAACGGAAGTTTATAGTCCCTCTTCCTTCCTGGAGACTGTCATCAGCTCGGCCGTCGGCGGCGCCGTCAGCGGCGCGGTTGGCGGTGCCGTCAGCGGAATCATCAGCTCCGCCGGAGGCGGAGGCGCCGCAACCGCTGCGGTTGTCGTTGCCGACGCCGTTCCCGGACCCGCCGTACCGGGCTGATCCGGTCTCGCGCTTCAAGGCCAATGCCGCCTGCGGGCGGCATTGGTCCTTGAAACCGGAACGCGAAACGCATGATCGGGAGGGACCCATTAATGCATATTGAAGAAAACAGCATCGTTAAGCAGGAATGCAACAACTGGTACGTCCGCGAAGAGGACCAGCTCGTCCAAATTTGCAATCAGGACGGCGTGAAAGTAATTTTGACCGCCAAAGCATCTCTGGTATGGACGTCGATCAACTACGAAAGCTCCTACGAGCTCTTGTGGAGCAGGGTGCGGCACAGCCTGACGCAAGAGGAACTGACCGAGACCGTAAGCAAGCTGCGCGACTTCCAGCTTCTCAGCGTGGTAAGCGAGGAAAACGAGTTCGATTCCATTTTCAATTAGGCCCGCCAAAAGGAGACGCATTTATGGACCGTCTGGACGTCCTTCTTTTAAACCTGCCAACAACCAGTTGGTACAAGGATAAATTCGCCAAAGCGAACGGCATGCCCCCGCTGGGGCTTCTCTATATCGGCACCGTTCTTCAGGAACACGGTTATTCCGTCCAGGTGATCGATTTCTCGGTGGAGTCGTTCTCCAAGGAATCGGCGGCGGAAACCCTAAGGACGCTGAATCCGCGGGTCATCGGCATGAGCACCTACAACGAATCATGGAAAGCCCAACAGTTGTTGTGCCGGCTTGCCAAGCAATGCGTGCCCGATGCCTTCGTTTTTGCCGGCGGCGCCTTCGCCACCTTTTGCCACGAAGATATTTTAAAGCAGACGGAAACCGATTTTGTGATCCAGGGTGAAGGGGAGTATGCGGCGCTTGCGTTGTGCAACCGGCTGTTGCGCGGCGAAAGCAGCCCGCTGGAGGAGATCCCGGGCATCGTGCTCAGGCGGCTTGACGGCGGCATTCACGTCAACCGCTCCCATAACCGGATCACCGATCTGGATTCTCTGCCCATTCCCAACCGCGATCTTGTGAACCTGGACCGGTACCTGCTTCCGTTTACGATCAGTACGGCCCGGGGCTGCCCCGGGGAATGCATTTTTTGTTCCTCTCGCGCCTTCTGGGGCAAAAAGGTATACATGCGCTCCGCGCAAAACGTCTTCGACGAATTCATGCACATCTACCGCAAATACGGGAATGAGATCTTCTACTTAACGGACGACACTTTTACCTCCTCCGCCCGGCGGGCGCACGAGTTTTGCCGACTCGTCAAGGAAGCCAAAGTGAACTTCATTTGGGGCTGTGAATCGAGAGCCGACGTGCTGAACGACGAGCTGATGAAGGATTTGTCGGAGGCGGGGTGCCGAAAGATCCAGATTGGCTTGGAGAGCGCCGACAATGAAATTTTGCGCAAGCTCAAAAAGCGGGTCACCATCGAACAAATCGAAGCCGGAATCCAGCTGGCTGCCAAATACAAAATGCACGTCTCCGCCTCCTTCATCATCGGGCACGCTTTCGATACGGCGGAAACGGTGGAGAAAACCATCCGGTTCGCCGAGCATATCCAGAGGACTTACGGCACCTTTGTCATGGGAAGCGTCAACACCCCGTTTCCCGGCACGGAGCAATACGACCGAGCCGCCGAATTGGGCATCTCGATTCACACCGACAACTGGGATAATTTCAAGCTGAATATGCCGATTATCAGCACTGCGCACCTCAACCGGGATACGCTCCAGAAATATCACGGCGAAGTGACGGAGCTGATGAACCGGAACGATCTCGTCGGCCGGGAACTTGCCGATTTATGAGCGCAGGGGAGGATTTTATGTCCATTACCGATAAAAACCTGTATTTTGACCGGGAGGCCTACCGGGAGGAGGAAAAGGACGGCTACAGCGTCCTCATTTCCAACCGCCATTTCGTCTGGCTGAAGACGGGGCTGACCGGCAGGGACATTTTGTTCAAGCTGGACGGGACGCGTTCCCTTCGATCCGTTATTCAAGAAATCGCCCTGGAGTACGAGCTGCCCTTGCATGCGATCCGGCAAGACATTGAGGACTTCATCCGGGTTTGCATGGACCGGGGACTGGTCGCCGAAGCCGGAGACCCCTTCGAAACGGTGGAATATGATCAGCGCCTGAAATCGGTCCACCTGTCTATCACCAATGCCTGCTCCTTATCCTGCGAATACTGCAACAAATCCGTAACGGCCGAGCCGGAGCGGCAGGAGTTCTTGTCCTCCTCCGATTTGGCCGCATATTTCCGCCTCCTGTTTCCGGACGGAGACGGGTCCGCCGCTTTGGTTGTTTTAACCGGAGGAGAGCCGCTCATGCATCCCGGGCTGGAGGAGTTGTTCCGGACGATTCGAGCTTTTGGCTGCAAGGCCGCGCTGTTTACGAATGGGATTTTTTTAACCGAACAAAATGCGCCGCTCCTGAAAGAATATTGCGAATACCTCCTGCTGTCCATCGACGATGAAAATGAAGCACGCAATGACCGCATCCGGGGAACCGGGGCTTACCAAGGCGCGGTGCGGGCTGCGCAAATATGCCGGTCGTTCGGCATTCCTTTCTTTTTGGCCGCCACGCCGACGGTATCCAACATCGGCACGATCGACAAAATGCTGGCCTTTGCGCACGAAGCCGAAGCCATCGGCTTGCAGTGGAACGAACCGGTATGGGTGACGGAAGACGGAACCAGCCTTCAGGAGCATTTTGATTACGACAAAGAGACGTATACCAAGAAATTCGCTTACTTGTCCAAGCGCTCGACCATCGTCAATTCCTGGAAGAACACCAAGTTGAAGCTCGCGCAGGCCAACAAGCCGACGATCGTTTTCATGAACGACCGCACGGGCTGCATGAACCAAATCTTCGCTTTGGCTCCCAAACGGAACTGCGGGGCCGGCATCAACAAAATCAGTCTGGATTACCGGGGGGATGTTTTCCCCTGCCATAACCTGCATATAACCGAAACCCGGCTGGGAACGATCGAGGCATTCGCTTCCGGACGCTGCCGGGTTCCCCTGCCTGAAGATGTGGCGGAATGCGCCGATTGCGGGCACAAGCTGTTTTGCCTGGGCGGCTGCAAAGCGGAAACGTATTTTAAAACCGGCAGTCTGGAGGCGCAATATCCTTACTGCGCCGAAATCCGGGAGAATTACCGCGAAATTCTCTGGAGCCCCTTGCGGCCGGTCAAGAAGGGCTAGCCAATGGACGCGCTGTTCCCGTGCAAATCCCCCGCGGTATACGAGCTGATGAACGACCGGTACGGAGCGTATCTATGGGGCTTGCGCCTGGCCGCCCCGGAGGAAGCGTGGCTTTCGCTGCCGCACGAGGTGTTAAGCTCTCTTACGGTTGCGGTAATTGACTCGGGTATTGACGACACGCACGAGGACTTGGCCGGGTCGGTCGCGCCGGGCTTTAATTTTCTGGACGGCAGTTCCCGCACGGCCGATGAGCTGGGCCACGGCACCCGTGTCGCGGGGATTATCGCGGCGGAGCGAAACAACGGGCTCGGCATTGCGGGAATTGCGCACGGTGTCCGGCTTGTCCCGCTAAAGGTGATGGACAACAACGGAAAGGCGGAGATTCGGCACATCGTCCAAGCACTTCGCTGGTGCTTAGAGCATTCGGTTAGCGTGGTGAATCTCAGCATCGGCTATCCCGACCGCACCCACCTTCCCGGCGCAGCCCTTTCCTTTTATCACGACCAGGAGGAGCGTCTTATCCGCGAGCTGCTGAAACGCTCCATTCCCGTCGTCTGCGCGGTCGGCAATGACAGCGGCAGCCCGATGCAGTTTCCCGCCTGCTATCCGGGCGTCATTCCCGCCGCCTCTTGCGGCATCCGGGGCAGGCCATTCGCTCTGTACAAGGCGCCGCGGAACAACCGGACTACGTCAAGGACGCTGTTTGCCCCCGGCGAGCACATTTTGACCACGGATTTGCAAAACCGGTATGCCTACGATTTTGGAAGCTCCATGGCCGCCGCTTTTGTTTCGGGCTCCGTGGCATTAGTCAAAGCGGCCAACCCGGGCCTCTCTCCCGGCCGGATTCATCAATTGCTTCTGGAGACCGCCCGGACTGTTTTCTGCGACGGCGATCCGGTTCCGGTGAAGGTGCTTGACGCCGGGAATGCATTTGCCGAAGCAAGCCGATTAAGTGAGCCCCCATTCTCAACCCGTTTGAAGGAGTCGTTAGCCGATGGCCAAAGCTGATGTCTTGCTCATCAATATTCCCACCTACCGCAAGTACAAAAAGGACATGGCCACGGTCCTGTCCATGCCTCCGCTGGGACTGCTTTACCTTGCTTCCCATGCGAACAAAAGCGGCTACACGGTTCGTCTTGTTGACATGTCCGTCGAGTATTTCAACCAAGAAGCGTTTACCCGGCTTTTGCAGGAAACCTCGCCGCGGGCCGTCGGGCTCTCCACCTTTGTGGAATCCTGGTCGGCCATCAGAGTCTTGGCCAAGCAGATCAAGGCGGAGCTGCCCGATACGGCCCTGATCGCCGGCGGAGGCTGCGCCACTTTTTGCCACGAGGAAATGCTGTCACAGTTCGAGATTGATTACATCATCTTCGGCGAGGGCGAATATACTTTTGTTCATCTGCTCGACTTCCTCCTGCGCAAAGAAGGCTCGCTGGACGCGATCAGAGGAATCGCTTACCGGGACGCAAACCGCAGGATCGTCAAAACGGGTCCCGCCGACCGGATCCGAAACCTGGATGACCTGGAAGTACCTAACCGGGATCTGATCGATATGGACAAATACGTTTATCCGGTCACCATCTCCACGGCTCGGGGCTGTCCGGGGGATTGTATTTTTTGCTCCTCGCGGGCGTTTTGGGGAAGCCAGATCCGGTTTCGGTCCCCTCAAAACATTTTGGCGGAAATCATGGCGGCGGAAGAACGTTACCATCAGACCATGTTTTTTATCGTGGACGACACCTTTACCATGAATCCCAAGCGAACGCTGGAATTTTGCCGGCTGCTCCGGGAAACGGGGAAAAAGTTCATCTGGGGCTGCGAATCGCGCGCCGATGTGGTCAGCGAGGAGCTGCTGCGCGGCTTGTACGCAGCCGGGTGCCGGAAAATCCAGTTTGGCATGGAGAGCGGAAATAACGAGGTGCTTCGCCAAATCGGCAAAAAAGTCACGGTGGAGCAGATCGAGAATGCGGTCCGGCTGGCCTCCGATATCGGCTTCGATATCAACGTATCCTTTATCCTCGGCCATGCCTGCGACACCCACGAAACGGTTCGGGAATCCATCCGCATGGCGCTTCATCTGCGGGATGCTTACAAGGCGAACGTATTCGGAAGCATAAATACCCCTTATCCCGGAACCCCGCTTTTTGAGAAGCGCGGCGAGCTTGGCGTCGAAATACTGACCGCCAACTGGGACAAATACACGATGGACAACGCGATCATCAACACCGCTCATTTGAAAGCAGCGGATCTTCGGGAATATTACCAGAAATTTGTGGATGTGCTGCTGGGGAAAAGCAACAGCTTCGCCGGGCAGCGGCAGCCGCAATAAGGGGAACGCCATGGCGATTATCGAGCTTCATGAGGTAAGGAAGCAATACCCCGGGAACGATTACGACAGCGTGGATAACTTGACGTTTGCCTTCGAGGCCGGAAAAATTTCCGGATTGCTCGGCCATAACGGCGCCGGCAAATCCACCACCATGAAGCTTTTGTCCACGCTTTACAAGCCGACCTCCGGCTTCATTCGAATCAAGGACCGCGACTCCGTCAAGCAGGCCGCTCAAATCAAGCGGCATCTGGGCCTCGTTTACGAGCATCCGCGGCTCTATGAGCAGCTGACAGGAGAGGAAAACATCCTCTATTTCGCCGGTCTTTTCGGGATGAGCTCCGCCGCTGCGAAAAGCAGGGCCGACACGTTGTACAAGAGCCTTGGGGTGGACTTTTCCCAACAGACGGTGCGCACGTATTCCAAGGGCATGAAGCAGAAAATCGCCCTGATCCGCTGCCTGATCACGGACCCGGAGATCATCCTCATGGACGAGCCGACAAGCGGGCTCGACATCGTGGCCCGCAACGAAATCCGGGAATGGATCATCCGCCTGAAGGACCAGGGAAAAACGATCGTCATTACCTCTCATATCGCAGAGGATATCGAGAAGCTCTGCGACAAGACCGTCATTCTATATAAAGGACGCATGCTGGAGGATTGCCCGATTCCGTTGTTAAAAGAGAAATATGCGGCGGCCAGCTTTGAAGAAGCTTACATTGCCATTCAAAACCGCTATGAGATAAAGGGGCCGGACCTTCATGATCACTAGGATTGTGAAAAAGGAGCTGCGGGAAATCTTCCGGGACAAACGCGGCTTGTTCTTGACGATTTTGATGCCCGTCGTCTTCATCGGACTCGTCTCGGCGATCAGCGCCTTCTCCAGCATCTGGGCGGGCGGCGGCGGCAAGACGGTTCCTATTGCGGCGGACAGCGGCGGCGGCCGGCTGCTGGGAGAACTCGGCCCTCCGTTCACCTTATCGCTTGAGGACCCGAATCGGATCGAGTCCCTGGTCCGGTCCGAGGATGTAAAGCTCGGCGTCCTTTGGAACGCGCAGGAGAAGCAGCTGCGTTTTATCCAGAACGAGAACAGCAAGGATGATCCGGCGGTGGCCGCAGCCAGGGAAGCCATTTCCCTCAAATTCCGGCTTGCCTTGACCCCTTCCGCAAAGCTGCCGGAAATAAAGGTCCAAGTGGACGAAGTGGCAAAGGATTACCGGCCGGTCGTCCTGAAGCTGATTGCCGTCATCAGCGCTTACGTCATTTTTCTGCTGACCATCCGTCTGCACGGATCAATCTCTTATTTCCTGACTACCAAAGAGAAGTACTCGGGAACGCTGGAAATCCTGCTGATGTCTCCGGCCAGTCCGGGTCAAATCGTGCTGGCCAAGTGGATCACCTGTCTCATCACCAGCTTTGTCATGGCCGGCATCGTGGCGATCCCTTTGTATGCGGGGTTTCTTTTGGTGTTCCAGGGCGTGCTGCACGTCCCCCTTCATTTGGGCGTGCAAGTCCCCGTGCTCGCCGCAGAGCTGCTCAGCTTTTCGGCCGTTTTTTCAAGCGTCCAGCTGCTGCTCGGATTTTTGCCGCAAAACGCCAGGCAAACCCAGTTGATCGTGACGTACATTCCCTGGCTGTTCATTTTGGTGCTGTCCGTTGCGTTCGCGGCGGATTTGCGCACCCTTTCCCGCTATTCTCCCGGCCTCATGTGGCTCGATTATGTTCCGGTTGTGAATTTCTACAGCTTGATGCAGATGACGACTATGCAGGCTTTCCGCTGGAGCAAGACTGCGGTGATCCTGGCCGTCAACGGACTGGCGGCGCTGGCCTGCCTCGCTTATTTGATCCGTTTGTTTAAGAGCGAACGGGTTCTTTATTTCAAATTTTAAACGGGAAAGCCGGACGCCTTGCGGGCGCCGAATGATTTGTTTAAGCAAAGGGGATGAAGAAGATGACGGAACGCCTGATCTTTATCGGGATTGTTGCCTTGTGCACCGCGATTGGCATTCTCGGCGGAACCTACTACGGCCGCAAAGCCAGAAAAAGCCGAATGAAATAGCGGCGCTCATGGGGGCTATGATATGGGAAGCTATTTCGCCCGGTCCAAAGGGCGGCTGCTGGTTTGCGTTTTTTTCTCTCTTGTGAGCGGGGCTGCGGGGCTGGTGTATGCGCTCCTGATGAAGAACCTGATCGATCTTAGCCTCGCCGGAAATACAAACGATTACCGGTCGGTTTTATGGAAAACCGTTTTGTTTCTGGCCGTAATGGCGGCTGTCGGGTATGGGGCGAAAAGGCTCTGGGTTCATTTTTTGCGGGTGTGTCTTCTTTCAATTAAAAATGACTTGTTCTCCAGTCTGCTGAACCGGAAAGTAACCGATTTTAACAAGGAGAACAGTTCGAATTACGTGTCGGTGCTGACCACCGACGTGGGGATGCTGGAACAGGATTACTATTCCAGCGTAATCGGTTTGCTGGATAACGCGCTGACGTTTCTGCTGGCTACCGCTTATCTGATTTACCTCAACCCCTACATCGCGGCCGCAATTTTGCTGGTTGAGCTGCTGACCTTGGCGGTCCCCCAGCTTTTTCAGAAAAAGCTGAGCCTTCAGAAAGAAGCCTATTCCAACAGCCTTGCCGCCTTTATGGCAAGGAGCAAGGACTTTTTTAACGGCCATGCCGTCATTAAAAGCTTTCATGCCGAAGCGGAATTTGCCGATCGTTACCGGACGGCCAACCGAAAGGTGGAAGACCAAAAGCTGAAGCTGAGCGCAACCGCCCTGCTCGTCGAAACGCTTTGCGGGTTTACCGGCGGCATGATCTTTTTTGTCACGCTCGGCATCGGCACCTTTCTCGTGCTGCGCAGCCAAACCACCATTGGAAGCGTCATGGCCGCGACGCAGCTGATCAACAGCATCGCGGGCCCGATTGTCCAGGCTTCTTACCGGATCAACAAAATGAAGTCCGTTCGGCCTATCCGGCAAAAACTGGAGCGCATTTTACAAACTGCGGAGAGACCGGAGGCCGGATTTGAAGCCGCCGCGTTCCGTGAGAGCATTCGGCTGGAAGACGTCGGTTTCAGGTACGAAGCGGATAAAACAACGCTCCGGAACGTAACCTTGTCGTTCCAAAAAGGCCGAAAGTATGCGCTTGTGGGCGCAAACGGCAGCGGAAAATCCACGCTGGTCAAGCTGTTGCTCCGCCACTGCGAGCCGACCTCCGGTAAAATCCTCCTCGACGAAACCGACATCCGATATGTCGAGCCCTCCGATTATGGGCGTCTTCTTGCTCCGGTTCATCAAGATGTATTCCTTTTTGACGCGACCTTCAAGGACAACATAACGCTGTTTAAAGCTTACACCGATGAAGAGGTGAACCAGGCCATTCAGGCTGCCCGTCTGCACGCCGTCATGGAGGGGCTGGAGGAGAAAGAAAATACGCCGGTCGGCGAATCGGGGCATACGCTTTCGGGCGGGGAAAGACAGCGCGTCGCGCTCGCCAGAGCTTTTATCCGCAAGGCTCCGTTCCTGATTTTGGACGAGGCTTCCTCCTCCCTCGACAACCAAACGGCCCGGCAGCTGGAAGCCCGGTTGACCTCGGATGCCGAATTAACCCTTCTGACGGTCACGCACCGGTTAAACAGCAACCTGGAGCAGTACGACGAAATCATTTTTCTGGAAAAAGGGAAGGTGCTGGAGCAAGGCACTTTTGCGGAGCTAATGGAGAAAAAGGGCTCGTTCTTCCAGCTCTATGCGCAGGATCGCTTGGACGGAAAGGAGGACGCGCTGCCCTCGCTGCTTGAGACCATGTAACCCCCATTTTTACTGCATGACACAAAAAGACGGAGCCCCGGCTCCGTCTTTTCCAATGGTATCTCTTGCTTGTACTATCGCTTGCTTCCGGCTCCGCCTCCGCCGCCTTATTGCTTCGTCCGCAGAAAACCGTCCACCCCGATCAGCTTTGCCGCCAACGCGTCAACCCGCTCGACCTTCGGCTCGATCAGCGGCTGCGTCCAGCGCTTGACCGCCGGCTGCGCAAGCAGAATCGTGAGGAGCACGGCCGCCGCAATCAAGGGAAGGGCGGACCAGGGGCTGTCGATGACGCGGTAAACACCGGTCAGGCCGATCAGCCGGATCACAAAGCCGTGAATCAAAAACACGTACACCGTGCGCCCGCCCCAATCGGTCAGCCGGCTTTCGCGCAGCGGAACGAAGGCCAGAAATCCCGCCAGCCCGATAAACTCCAGCGCGTAGATGCCGAGGCGAAACGCGCCCGCATACCATTCCGTCCAGCCCAGCTCGCCAAACGTAAAGCTTCCGTACAGCCACCGGATATCCAGGTCGCCGGCGAAAACGTACAGCACCGCAAGCAGCGCCAGCGAGGAAAACCCGGCCAGCAGGCGGCGGGAGCGGGTAAACCGCTCGGCAAAGCGTTCAAACGAGAAGTAGTAGCCAATGATGAAAAACGGCAGATAAACCAGCGTGCGCGAGACGCTGAGCCAGGACCCGTCAACGCCCAGATAACCGGCCCCGATGCCGATGGCGAGCGCCAGAAGCACGGGGTGCTTGACATGAAACCGCAGCGCCAAAAGCAGCAGCAGCCGCCAAAACAGGTGGCTGAGCAGAAACCAGACCAGCAGGTACGGAAGAAAAAAGGAATGCCGGATGCCCGGAACCTGAAACACGAAGAAATCCGCCGCCGAGTACAGCGTCTGGAAAATGACATACTGGAGGGCGATCTGCTTCAGCACGCGCGTCCCCGGTTCGCCGGTAAGGCTGTATCGCGCGAAGTACCCGGTAACAAATACGAAAAGAGGCATATGAAATGTAAAAATCCAGAGAAACAGCGCCTTCATCGAAGGCAGCGCTGCGGCAAGCGGCTCGATGGCATTGCCGACGAACACCAGGGTGATCAGCAGAAAACGCAAATTGAGGCAGAACACATCGGCACGTGAACGAGTCGGATTCATCTCGGGCTCCCTCCACTGTCTGTCGCTCTCTCTTTTGGCTTTCAGCTTATGATAGCATCGCCGCACCCGCGAACCTTGTGACTCATTTCATACCGGCGGCAAAATGTTTGGCAAAATATCGAACGCTTGACTTTCCCGGCAAAATGTATATATTGACTATATACACTATATTCACTTGGCCAAGGAAGTGACCCATGAACATCATCCTGTCGCAAACGTCGGGCGAGCCGTTTTACGCCCAGATCGCCGCGCAGATTCGGCGCAGCATCCTTTCCGGCGAATCCCCGCCGGGGGAAAGCCTTCCCTCGATCCGCCAGCTGGCCAAGGATCTGCAAATCAGCGTGATCACATCGAAACGCGCCTACGAGGAATTGGAAAAAGAGGGGCTGATCGAATCCGTGGTCGGACGCGGCTCCTATGTTGCGGGGCTCGGAACAGAGACGATCCGCGAGCAGCGGCTGAAGAGCCTGGAGGAACGCGTGGCGGAGCAGATTCGCGAAGCGCGCAGCATCGGGCTCACGCGGGAGGAATTCATCACGCTCGTGCAAACCATTTTGGAGGAGGAATCTCCGTGAACCATTCCATCCGAATCACCTTGCCCTCTGCGGCCGATGCCCGGCCCGAACCCCAGACATGGGACAAAAGCGCTGTCCCGCTTTCCGGCGCTGCCGGCCTCCCGAACGCGGCCGAAGCCGCCGGTCTGCAGAAGCGGTACCGGACCTTCCAGCTGGACCGGGTGTCGTTCAATGTCCCCTCCGGCTACATCACCGGCTTAATCGGCCCGAACGGGGCCGGTAAAAGCACTGTCATCAAGCTCATGATGGGCATTTTGCTGCCGGACAGCGGCGGGCTTCGGCTGTTCGGCCAGCCTCTTCAGGGCAACGAGCAGGCCATTCGCCAGCGGATCGGGTTCGTTTCGGACGAAAGCCCCTATTACGATCACCTTACCGTGCGGGAGCTCGGCAAGATGCTCGCTCCGTTCTACGAGAAATGGAACGCGGCGCAATTTGAAGACTACCTGGACCGTTTCGAGCTTCCCCGCAAAAGCCGGTTCCGAACGCTCTCCAAAGGCATGCAGATGAAGTTCGGGCTGGCCGCCGCCCTGTCCCACGACGCCGATCTCCTGGTGATGGACGAGCCGACCGGCGGGCTCGACCCTGTTTTCCGCCGCGAGCTGCTGGATCTTCTCAGCGACTACATCCAGGATGAACGCAAGTCGGTGCTGTTCTCGACGCATATCACCACCGATCTGGACCGGGTGGCCGATTATATCGTCTGCCTGAACAAAGGGAAGCTGGTTTTCAGCGAAAGCAAGGAATCCCTGCTGGATCGGTATGTGCTGGTAAAAGGGGGACGCGAGCTGCTCGACCGGGACACGCGTGCGCTGTTTACGGGCCTCCGGGAAACGGAGCTCGGCTTTGAGGGCCTCGCGCCCCACCGGAAGCAGGCGGAGGAATGGTTCGGAAGGGATGCCGTTCTGGAGACGCCCGGCCTAGAGGACATCTTGTTTTATACGGTAAAAGGAGGCTCCGGCCATGTTTAATCTGGTGCGCAAGGACCTGTATATAAACCGCAAACTGATCCTCATGCTGCTCGTCTGGGCGGTCCTGCTCGCTTTGTTTCTGAACGGTCAGACGGCCGCGGCCGGCATGGGGTTCTATGTGTCGCTGTTTCTGACCTTCCTTACGCTTTCCATGGAATTCAAAAACCGCCACCTGACCCTGCTCGGCAGCCTCCCCGTCACACGCGGCCAAATCGTGACCGCCAAATATGCCCTGGCCGTTTTGTACAGCATCTTGGGGATGGGCGTCACCGCCGTGCTGCTTGGCCTGGGCCGGGCGGACGGAAGGACGGAACCGTCTCTTGCCATGCTCCCCGCTTCGGCGTCCGCTGCAGCCGCGCCGAGTCTGCTTGGCGCACTGCTTCTTCTGCTCGCCGTTTGCATCGCCGTGCAGGCCTTCTATCTGCCCTTTGCGTTTTGGCTCGGGGAGAAAACGCTGGCCGGGATGGCGCTTGTGACAATCGTCCTGTTCTCGGGCATGAGCGGAGCTTTGGGCTCGCTGACGGACGGGCTTGTCACAGCCGACCGGCTCGCGTGTCTGCTGGCATGGGCCATGTCCTTGCCGGGCGCGCTCGTCTTCCTGGCGGCCAGCCTGCTTGTGCTGGCCCTCTCCCGCCTGCTTTCAGGGGCCATTATGGTTCGGAAGGACCTCGTGAAGTAGGAATCTAGATTGCGCCCAAGCAGGGACGCCGCGGACGTTCGAGTCGGAACGGAGACCGGCAGCCTCCCCTTTCCAATTACATGCGCCTTTACGTTCTGCTTCCCATGAGTGGCGGAACGACAATCCTGCAAATGTGCATCATTTCTATGCGCCATAAAGACAATAAAGGGATAATGCTGCGATTTTGCAGGATTATTCTCCGCTTTCTTGCGAACTGACCGTCAAACGAAGAAAATCCTGCACAATCGCAGCAATTTCGCGAAAAGGGTTGTTTTGCTGCTGGGATTCCTGCACTTTTGCAGGAATCCGAGGCGGGGCTACAGCCTTCTCACCGTCGGCCCCGCTTGCTTCCGGAATTGCTGCACTTTTGCAGGAATCATTTCGGGGCCACAACCTTCAACTTGCCTGCGCCTCGGTTGCACAGCCAGCTGAACAACCAGCAACTTTATTCAAGTCCAAACGCGGGCCGGCTCCCCAACACGCTGTCCGCGCAGCACGCGTAAGATCGGTTGGTTTTTTTCCTTGAAGCTTGCCAGTATGCGCCGGCCCGGCTTGCCCCGGTCCAAGCCAGCCGCAAGACTTCGCGCGGTGTACGCGGAGCGGAAACATTTCCTTCAACCAATGCTACAGCGGCGGAAATCCGCCGGTATCCCAGGCTTGTCCTTTGGCTGCTCCCACCGTGCGGTGTTCGGCGTTACACGAGGCTGGTCAACCGTTTGTCAAAACCGCCCAGCAGACGAAAAAACCAGACCGGGCAAACGGCCTGTTCGCCCTGGTCTGGTTTGCTTTCTTCCTTACGACTCGGCCGGATCGGCGGGCAGCTGCCAGTCGATCGGCGCCTGGCCGTGCCCGGTCAAAAACTGATTGGTCCGCGAGAACGGCTTGCTGCCGAAAAAGCCCCGGTAAGCCGACAGCGGACTCGGATGCGGCGAGCGGATCACGCCGTGCTTTTTCGTGTCGATCATCGGCAGCTTGGCCTGCGCGGGACTTCCCCAAAGCAGGAACACGACCGGCCGGTCCAGCGCGTTCACCGTCCGGATCACTTCGTCGGTAAACGTCTCCCATCCTTTGCCGCGGTGGGAGTGGGCGGCGCCCGCCCGCACGGTCAGCACGGTGTTCAGCAGCAGCACGCCCTGCTTGGCCCAATGCACAAGAGAGCCGTGCTCCGGGATGGGGCACCCCAGGTCATCCTGCAGCTCCTTCAAAATATTTTGCAGCGAGGGCGGCTGCGGAACGCCGGGTTTAACGGAAAAGCTGAGCCCGTGCGCCTGCCCCGGTCCATGATAAGGGTCCTGCCCCAAAATCACCGCTTTGACCTTGCTTTTCGGCGTATGATGCAGCGCGTTAAAAATATCGTATTTGTCCGGATAGATGGTGCGGGTCCGGTATTCCTCCGCCAGAAAAGCACGCAATTCCTTGTAGTACGGTTTTTCGAACTCCCCGTTCAGGACCTCCGCCCAATCATTGGTCAAGTTCGCCGCCATTTCTCGTCCTCCTTTTCTAGCATCTGCTGCCATCCATTCTAGCATAGAATCCGCCGTCTGCCTTTTCGCCCGCAAGGTTCCAAACCAGACAAGAAATAGGGCTGGGCAGAACGCCTTGCGGTGGGCTATAATATTTTCATACATTTTCATAACAAAAAGTGCTCGTATAATAGCGGGAATAGGGCCCGCAAGTTTCTACCCGGCTGCCGGAAACGGCCGGACTACGGGCGCACAGCGGCAGCCTTTTCGGAGACTTCTCCGGGAGGACGCTCCGCTTGCGCGCCCGCCGACCGCCGTTTCCCCGGGAACGGCGGTTTTTGCCGTCCGCCGCTTTTCGCTGCCGTCGGCCCGTCCCCTCAACAGGAGGCTATCACGTGGAACTGCTCAAAACAAAAATTCTTCAGGAAGGCATCGTGCTTTCGGAAGAAGTGCTGAAGGTCGACGCTTTCCTGAATCACCAGGTCGACCCCGTTCTGATGATGGAGATCGGCAAGGAATTTGCCGCACGCTTTGCGGGAACACGGATCACCAAGGTGCTGACGCTGGAATCGTCGGGCATCGCGCCGGCCGTTATGGCCGCCCTTGTGCTCGGCGTACCGCTCATTTTCGCCCGCAAGCGCAAATCGCTCACCCTGAACGAAGACCTGCTCATTCAGGAGGTCCGCTCGTTCACCAAAAAGGAGACCAACGAGGTCGCCGTCTCCAAAAAGTATCTGCATGAAGGCGAAAGCGTCCTGGTCGTTGACGATTTTCTCGCGCACGGCGAAGCCGCGCTCGCGCTGGCCCGCCTCGTCGAACGCGCCGGCGCGGCGGTCGCCGGAATCGGCATCGTCATCGAAAAATCGTTCCAGGCGGGCGCAGGCAAGCTGGCCGGAGCCGGCTACCGGGTCGAGTCTCTGGCACGGGTCGCGTCGCTTTCCGGCCAAACGGTCACCTTTGCCGACGATACGCCCGGAGACGAACGCACCCTCGCCTGACCGCACGCCGCCCCCAAACGAGCGCATCTACGCCTAACCGTATGCCGCCCCCCAAACGAGCGCATCTACGCCTAACCGTATGCCGCCCGAAAACGAACGCATCTACGCCTAACCGTATGCCGCCGCCCAAACGAGCGCATCTACGCCTAACCGTATGCCGCCGCCCAACTCCCCCGCCCGCCCAGCAAAAAGACGCCGCTTTTTTCCAAAAGCAGCGTCTCTTTTTTCAAGCGGCCGATCCTACAGCTCGAACTTCTCGCCCGGCTGCAAAGCCAACCCGCGGATATCCCGCTCTTCCAGCATCGCTACGAATTCGGCCGGGTCCTGTTTGATCGGCGGAAACGTGTTGTAATGCACCGGAACGACCAGGCTTGGCTTCAGCCATTCGGCGGCCAGCACGGCATCCTCCGGCCCCATTGTAAAGTGGTCCCCGATCGGGATGAAGGCCACATCGATGCTGTGCCGGTCTCCGATCAGCTTCATGTCGCCGAACAGCGCGGTATCTCCGCAGTGGAGAAAAGTCCGGCCGCCCATTTCCACCAGGAAGCCGGCCGGCATGCCGAGGTATACTATCTGCCCGTCCGGGGTCGTGGCGCTGGAGCTGTGGAACGCCTGCACCATTTTGAACCGGGCGAACTCCGTCTTGTACGTGCCGCCGATGTTCATGCCGATCGTTTGCGCTCCGGTCCGCCCCATGTACTGCGCCAGTTCGACGATCGACACGATCGGCGCGCCGTTCCGCTTGGAAATGTCCGCCGCGTCGCCGGTGTGGTCCGAATGGCCGTGCGTCAGCAGCACATAATCAGCTTTGATGTCCTCCGGCCGGGTCTCCGTCTGCTCATTTCCCGTCAAGAACGGGTCAATGATCACGGAATGGCCCTCATGCGTGATCTGAACGCAGGAGTGGCCATGAAAAACGACTTCCATGATTGCAAGCTCCCTTCCTCATCGGATCCGTATTTTGATTCTCCCTGTATGATTACCCGGGCAGCCCCGGGTTGAACAGGCAATTTTCCGTTTGGCGGCCATGATCCGGCAGGTTAGCCCAGCAAGGTCCAAATCTGCCGAGCGACCAAAAGCACACATACGCTGACAAAAAGCGGACGCACAAACCGGGCGCCCTGGCGGATGGCCAATTGCGAGCCGAGCAGCGAGCCGACGATCATCGCGGCGCCCATGATCAGGCCCACCCGCACGTCGATGGAACGGTAAAACGCAAACGCAATCAGGCTTGTCACGTTGCTCCCAAAATTCAGCGCCTTGGCGTTTCCCGCCGCCTGTACGAAATCGAAGCCGAGCAGCAGGAACGCAAAGATCAGAAACGACCCGGTGCCCGGCCCGAAAAAGCCGTCGTAAAACCCGAGGGACAGCGCCGCGGCCGTCATCAGCACGCCGGTTTTGACGCTCAGGCTGGAGTACGTTCGAATATCGCCCCATTCCTTGCGAAGCAGGGTGTACAAGGTCACTCCGACCAGCATCACCACCACCAGGGGCCGCAAAAAATCCGACGGGATGTTCTGCACAAGCACCGTCCCGGCAGCCGCTCCCGCCACCGTAAAAGGCAAAAGCCGCCCGGCCAGCTTCACGTCCAGCTTCCCGGCCTTCCAGAAAGACAGCGTGCTGGTCAAGGACGACAGCGTGGACGCCATTTTGTTTGTCCCGAGCGCGATATGCGGCGGCAGCCCGGCCACCAGCAGCACCTGCAGCGAAATCAGTCCCCCTCCGCCCACTACCGAATCGACGAAGGAAGCCAGAAACCCGCCCCCAAGCACCAGCAAAACCAACCCTAGCGAAAGCTCATCCATTCCTTTTTTCAATCCTTCTTTCGCAAATCCTTCTTGCACTATCGCTTTCATCCGGTAAAAGACAACCGCCTATCATCATACCGCTTCGTCCTTTTTCCGACAACAGACTTTTCGCCCTACTCCCCTTCAAAGAAGCCCGCTGGCAAAATCCCCGCAGTATGGAAAAGGAAAGGAGCATGGTATACTGAACGAAAAGAAAGAGAAAAGGGGAGGTACCGTTCTTGTTTTCCGTCCGTTCCGAAACGAAACGCACCCGCATGATCCTGTTTGGGCTGATGGCCGCCGTCTTTTTGATCAGCGCCGGCATCTGCCTGGCCTACGGGGATTATTTTTTGCTGACCACGTATGAAAAACACGACAACGACGATGTAAAATACGTGCTCGCCGCCGAGCTTTTGCTGGAGAAAGGCGTTCTGGCCTACAACAGCGGCCAGCTGCCGTCCGCTTTTATCATGCCGGGCTTGCCCGTCATTTTATCCGGCTTGCTGCTCTTTCTCGACCGCGCGGATGCGGTGATGGGATTCCGGCTGCTTCAATGCCTGCTGCAGGCCGGCTCGGTTTACCTGGTGTTTCTGCTCGCCCGCCAGCTGTTCAAAAACCGCCGGATCGCTTTGACGGCGGCCGTTCTTTCGGCATTTTACATACCGGACTATTACGCTTCCGGCGTTGTGCTCACCGAGACGATTTTCAAATTTGTCCTGCTCCTACTCCTCCTGTTCTCCATTCGGGCGGTTGAGAGCCGCAGGGCTTTGGCCTACGTGGCTGTGGGCATCTGCTGGGCGGCGGCCACCTACTTCAAGCCGCAAAGCGCCCTCTTTCCGGCGGTGCTGTTTTTTCTCTGGCTGGCGGCCCGCTACTCCTGGAAGGAGATGCTCCGGAGCGCGGCCGTGCTGGCGGTCACCTTTTGCGTCCTGCTCTCGCCGTGGTGGATCCGCAACGCGGTGACGTTTGACGAGCCCATTCTGCTGACCAAGTCCGCGGGAAATCCGCTGCTTCTCGGCGCGCTGATGTATTACGGAGCTCCGTCGGCTAAATTTTATGAATTATACCCGGAATACAAAGAAGAAAACGGCGGGTTATTTAAAGGAAGCGACGCCGAGGATCTGAAGGCCGGCAAACGGATCATCCGGTACGGCTTCACCGAAGAACCGCTTCGCTATCTGTCCTGGTACACGTGGGAGAAGTTTTATCTGCTGTTCAACGAACCGTTCTATTGGAAGCCGATTTTGGGCATAGCCAAGGCGCCGCTGAAAATCTGGCAGCTAGTGCTGTTCTTCGGCGGACTGGCCGGCTTCGTGCTGTCCCTTTTCCGCAAGCGGTTCAAGGCTCTCCTGCCCCTGTTTCTCGTCTTCGGTTATTTCTCGGCGGTCTACCTGCCGTTTGTGACCTTCTCACGGTACGGGTATCCCTTGATGCCGATCCTAATCCTGTATGTGTCCTACCTGGCCGTGTCGCTTTTCGAACGCTGGCGCGGGCGCGGCCAAGCCGACGCGGCTGCCGCTTAAGCGCTCCGCCAGTAGGAAGCGGCTGCTGCTTAAGCGCCGGACTGACTGAAGCGACTGGCGTTTGAAGCGTCGCCAGAGTGAAGCGGCCGGGAGGGTTGCCTTGCGCGGACCGTCTCGAATCACGCACTGCCGTACGATCTGCCGCTTCAACAAAAAAACCGCCAACCGGAGCATCGTGCTCCGATTGGCGGTTTTATCGTTAAGGCTTGTCCGAACCGGCCGCGCCGCTGAATCGGCTGCCTGCGTGGTTCGGCTGAATTGCGCGTCTGCCCGAACATCGGGAAGCCATGAACCGGCATGGCTTCGGCTGTTCGGAGCGTTTGCGGGCCCGTTTCGAACGCGGCGGCTCAGCGGTGTGTGGCGCGGTTGCCCTCGAACGCGGCGGCGTTCACTTCCACCGACGGTTCGGCGGCTTCCTCGGCCGGTGCGGCTGCGGCTTCCGGCACGCGGACGCCCGCTCCCGCGGCAATCGCGGACGGCGCCTGCTTTCCGGCCTTGCCTTCCGCAATGCCCTGCTCGATCAGCCGGTTGGCTCGTTCCACTTCCTCATCCGTCGGCGAACGGAAGTCCGCCCCCGGGTAAGCCTTGCCCATTTGCTCCCACTTGTAAATGCCCATCGTATGATACGGCAGCAGTTCCAGCTTCTCCACATTGTTCAGCGACCCGATGAAGCGGCCGAGGTTCAGCAGATCCTCTTCGTCGTCGTTGATCCCCGGGATAAACACGTGACGAATCCAGACCTTTTTGCCGATATCCGACAAAAAGCGGGCGAACCGCAGCATGCGGTCGTTCGGCTGAGCCGTGAGGGCGATGTGCTTGTCGCGGTCGATGTGCTTGAGGTCCAGCAGCACCAGGTCGGTCACTTCCATCAAACCTTGGACATGATCCGGTTCGCAGAAGCCGTTGGAGTCCAAGGTCGTGTGAAGCCCCCAACGCTTTTTCGCTTCGCGGAACAAATCCTCGACAAAACGGGCCTGCAGGGTCGGCTCGCCGCCCGTGACGGTGAGGCCTCCCTTGGACCGGCGATAATATCCCAGATAGGGCTCAATCTCCCCTATCATTTCTTCCACGGTTACGGCCCTTCCGCCCTTCATTTCCCAGGTATCCGGGTTGTGGCAGTATTGGCACTGAAGCGCGCATCCCTGCATGAACAACACGAAGCGAATGCCGGGCCCGTCTACGGTGCCAAAGGTTTCTACAGAGTGAATGCGGCCTTGCATCGTCATCACGTCTCCTTCCGGGCGCTGTGCGCGAGAGAAAGGCCCCCGAAAGCCTCGGGGTAAAACCCGCCTTTACAGGGGCCCATTTTATTATTTAACCAGAACTTTCTTACATCGAACGGTGGAACGTACGGTTGATAACGTCCAGCTGTTGTTCGCGGGTCAGTTTGATGAAGTTAACCGCATAACCCGAAACGCGGATGGTCAGCTGCGGGTAGTTTTCCGGATGCTCCATGGCGTCCAGAAGCTGCTCGCGGTCGAACACGTTGACGTTCAAATGGTGCCCGTTGCTGGCCATGTAGCCGTCCAGCATGGAAGCCAGATTTTCTTTGCGGGAATCCAGGTCTTTGCCCAGCGCCTTCGGCACGATCGAGAAGGTGTTGGAGATGCCGTCCATGCTGTGCTCGTAAGGCAGCTTCGCAACGGATTCGAGGGAAGCCAGGGCGCCCTTCTTGTCGCGTCCGTGCATCGGGTTTGCGCCCGGTGCGAACGGTTCGCCGGCTTTGCGGCCGTCCGGCGTCGTGCCCGTTTTCTTGCCGTATACCACGTTGGAGGTAATGGTCAGAACGGACATCGTGTGAAGCGCATTCCGGTACGTCGGGTGCTTGCGGATCATGTTCATGAACGTTTCCACCAGCTCGACGGCGATTTCGTCAACGCGCGGGTCGTTGTTGCCGTATTGCGGGTATTCGCCTTCGATTTCGAAGTCGACGGCGATGCCTTTTTCATTCCGGATCGGGCGGACTTTGGCGTGCTTGATTGCGGACAGGGAGTCAGCCGCTACGGAAAGGCCGGCGATACCGGTCGCCATCGTACGCAGGATTTCCTTGTCGTGCAGCGCAAACTCGATCCGTTCGTAGCTGTACTTGTCATGCATATAGTGGATGATGTTCAGGGTGTTCACGTACAGGCCGGCCAGCCATTCCATCATCGCTTTGTATTTTTCCATCACTTCGTTGTAATCGAGCACTTCGGAAGTGATCGGCTGGAAGTTCGGTCCGACTTGCATTTGCAGCTTTTCGTCCACGCCGCCGTTGATCGCGTAAAGCAGCGTTTTGGCCAGGTTGGCGCGGGCGCCGAAGAATTGCATTTGCTTGCCGACCCGCATAGCGGATACGCAGCAGGCAATGGCGTAGTCGTCGCCGTAGAAGCCGCGCATCAGGTCGTCGTTCTCGTATTGGATCGAGGACGTCTCAATCGAAACCTTCGCGCAGTATTGCTTGAACGCTTCCGGCAGCTGGTTCGACCAGAGCACAGTCAGGTTCGGTTCCGGTGCCGGACCCAGGTTGTACAGGGTGTGCAGGAAACGGAACGAGTTTTTGGTTACGCGGGTTTCGCCGTTCAGGGACATGCCCCCGATGGATTCCGTTACCCACGTCGGGTCGCCGCTGAACAGCTCGTTGTATTCCGGCGTACGCAGGAATTTGACGATCCGCAGCTTCATCACGAAGTGGTCGGCGATTTCCTGCGCTTCGGACTCGGTGATCGTTCCTTCGTCCAGGTCGCGTTGAACGTAGATGTCAAGGAAGGACGACACGCGGCCAAGGCTCATCGCCGCGCCGTTTTGTTCTTTGATCGCGGCCAGGTAGCCGAAGTAAACGGCTTGGGTCGCTTCTTTCGCCGTTTTGGACGGCTGGGAAATGTCGTAGCCGTACAGCTTGCCCATTTGCTTCAGTTCGTTCAGGGCGCGGATTTGCTCGGAGATTTCCTCGCGTTGGCGGATGATGTCTTCCGACATCGAGCCGACTTCCAGCAGCTTGAGGTCTTTCTTTTTCTCGTTGATCAGGAAGTCCGTGCCGTACAGCGCAACGCGGCGGTAGTCGCCGATGATCCGGCCGCGGCCGTAAGCATCCGGGAGACCGGTGATGATGCCGGCTTTGCGGGCGGCTCTCATATCGTCGGTGTAAGCATCAAATACGCCTTGGTTGTGCGTTTTGCGGATATTCGTGAAAATGTCGACGATTTCTTGCGGAAGCTCGAAGCCGTATGCTTTGCAGGAATCGATGACCATCCGGATGCCGCCGAACGGCTGGATGGAACGCTTGAACGGCTCGTCGGTTTGCAGGCCGACGATTTGTTCTCTTTCTTTATCGATATAGCCCGGGCCGTGGGACAGAATGTTCGACGGATTCTTGACATCCACGTCAAGGACGCCGCCTGCTTCGCGTTCTTTTTTGTTCAGAACGGAAATTTCATCCCACAGGGCTTTTGTGTTCTCGGTCGGTCCGGCCAGGAACGATTCGTTGCCATGGTAAGGCGTGATGTTCATTTCGATGAAGTCCCGAACGTCGACGGCCTTCATCCATTTCCCCTTCAAGAAGCCGCGCCAGGCGCTCTTACCCGAAAGCATGACATCTTTTTCCTGAATAGACATGGTTCCTACACCTCCAAAAAATTTCCCTGTAGCAGGGTTGGAAAAGAAGAAGGAAGGCCGGCGGGGGATCCCTGCTTGCTCTTCCTCGCTTCTTCTTATCGGGTTACTTTATTCTTTCTTCACCAAATGCTGGCCGGTGAATCAGAATTTTCCGTAAAACGCGTTGCGGTAAATTTCCGCCAGCTCGGTGACGAGCGGCATTCTCGGATTGGCAGTGGTGCATTGATCTTCGAAAGCGCGGTCGGCCAGGTAGTCGACGCGGGCTTCAAACTCTTTGGCATTGATGCCGAGCGCTTGGAAGGACTCCTCGACACCCAGCTTCTTCGACAGCTCGCGAATCGCTTGGATCAGGCTGTTTACGCCTTCTTCCGTCGTCTTGGCCGGAAGGCCGAGGAAACGGGCGATTTCGGCATAACGCTTGTCGGCGATGAAGTGCGTGTATTTCGGGAACGACGCAAACTTCGTCGGCTTCTGCGCGTTGTACTTGATGACGTGCGGCATCAGGATCGCATTCGTGCGTCCGTGGGACGTGTGGAACTCGGCGCCCCATTTGTGCGCAAGGCTGTGGTTGATGCCGAGGAACGAGTTGGCGAACGCCATGCCGGCCATGGTGGAGGCGTTGTGCATGTGCTCGCGGGCGTCTTTATCGGCAGTCGCGTACGATTTCTCCAGGTTTTCGAAGACGAGCTGGATGGCTTTGAGAGCCAAACCGTCGGTATAGTCGTTGGCCATCGTCGAAACATAAGCTTCGATCGCGTGGGTCAAAACGTCCAGACCGGTGTCGGCAACCGCAACTTTGGGCAGCGAGTAGACGAATTCCGGATCGACAATCGCTACGTCCGGGGTCAGCTCGTAGTCAGCCAGCGGATACTTGGTGTTGCCCTGCGTCTTGTCGGTGATGACCGAGAAGGAGGTCACTTCCGAACCGGTGCCCGAAGTAGTCGGGATCGCGACAAATTTTGCTTTTTGTCCGAGGCGAGGGTATTTGTAGATCCGCTTGCGGATGTCCATGAATTTCTGTTTCAATCCGTTGAAGTCCGTGTCCGGGTATTCGTAGAACAGCCACATGGCTTTTGCGGCGTCCATCGGCGAACCGCCGCCGAGCGCGATGATGCAGTCCGGCTTGAAGTTTGCCATCATAGCGGTTCCGCGTTCCACGGTCGTGGTGGACGGATCGGGTTCGACATCCGAGAACACTTCAATGAAGCAAGGCGTTTGGCGTTTGCGCAGGTAATGCTCTACCTTCTCGACGTATCCGAGCTTCACCATAACCGGGTCGGTAACGATGAAAACGCGGCTGATGTCGGGCATTTTCGCCAGGTATTGGGTAGCGCCTTTTTCAAAGTAGATCTTGGAGGGAACCTTGAACCATTGCATGTTCACCGTCCGGAAAGCGACGCGTTTCACGTTGATCAGGTTGACCGCCGTGACGTTGGACGACGTGGCGTTGCGGCCGTAAGATCCGCAGCCCAGCGTGAGGGACGGCAGGTTCGTGTTGTAAATGTCGCCGATCGCGCCTTGCGTCGAAGGCGAGTTGACGATGATCCGGCCGGTTTGCAGGCGGTCGGAGAACGCTTGAATGACTTCGTCATTGTTGGAGTGGATGACCGAGGAGTGCCCCATGCCGCCGAAGGCGACGATTTGAGCGGCGCGGTCGATCCCTTCCTGCGCGTTCTTGACTTTGTAAGCCGCGAGAATCGGGCTGAGCTTTTCAGCGGACAGCGGGAACTTCGTTCCTACTCCGCCCAGCTCGGCAACCAGGATCTTCGTGTCTGCCGGAACCTTCAGGCCGGCCATTTCGGCGATTTTGACGGCCGATTGACCGACGATAACCGGGTTCACGGCGCATTTATCAACGTTCATGGCCATCTTCGTCAGTTGGGCGACTTCGTCCTTGTTCAGGAAGTAGCAGCCTTGCGAGCTCATGAGGCGTTTTACTTGCTCATAGACCGGTTCTTCAATAATGACGGATTGTTCCGAAGCGCAAATCATTCCGTTGTCAAAGGTCTTGGAAAGGATAAGGTCGTTCACGGCCTGCTCCAGCACCGCCGATTGCTCGATAAAGCAAGGAACGTTACCGGGGCCTACGCCGAGAGCCGGTTTGCCGCAGCTGTAAGCGGCCTTTACCATACCCGATCCGCCGGTCGCCAGAATCAGGGCGATGCCGGGGTGATTCATCAGGGCGTTGGTCGCGTCCATCGAAGGATGCTCGATCCATTGGATACAGCCTTCCGGAGCGCCGTGTTTCACAGCGGCTTCGTACAGGATGCGGGCAGCTTCCGAGCTGCACTTTTGAGCCGAAGGGTGGAAGCCGAAGATGATCGGGTTCCGCGTCTTAATGGAAATCAGCGCCTTGAACATGGTCGTAGACGTGGGGTTGGTAACCGGCGTGATCCCCATAACGACACCTACGGGCTCGGCAATCTTCTGATAGTTCTCATATGGATTTTCTTCGATGACGCCAACCGTCTTGTCGTACTTGATGCTGTGATAAATGTACTCCGTCGAGAAGATGTTCTTGGTGATTTTATCTTCGTAAACACCGCGACCCGTTTCTTCCACTGCAAGCTTGGCGAGGTACATGTGCTGGTCAAGTCCGGCAAGGGCCATTTCTTGGACAATCTTGTCGATCTGCTCCTGATTCATTGACATGAAGGCATCTTGCGCCTTCTTTGCTTTCTCAACCAAACGGTTGATTTCGTCTTGAACCGGATTTTTCTCTTTCAACACTTTCTGTTCGTCCACTGCCATATCCGAGTGCCTCCGTTCTGTGTTTGGCTTACAGCCTTATTATAAGACTTTGTGCAAATAATCACAAGTGACTTACATCACACTTTTCTGAAAATAATGAAAAGTTTATCGCGATGGGCCAAATACTTGCACAATTATAAGGTTTTTACCCAAAAAACACAGATTTACGAAGACCTCAAGTCAATAGTACATCATGATCCGGTAGATGTTAACAGCTAATTATGACAAATGTCGCAACAAACAAAAGAAAAGCTTCCCTTGCGGGAAGCGGGACAATTTTGAAAGGGTTTGTGAGCGATATCATACAATTCGCATGTGACCGCCGCCGGCATACTGCAAGGAGTAATTGAGCTGCATCGCCTGGTGATACGTTTCGGTGGTGTTGATGCTGGTTACAAAATGAGTCTCAAGCCCCTGATTTCGGAAAAAGGTCTCATCCGGCATGCCGAGCATCCACTCATTCAGCACATCGCCGAGATCGGAAACGCCTCTTTCAATGGCCCGCCCCACTTGCCGGACGCATTGCTTATGGTAAACGCCGTGGAGAGGATATCGTTCTTCGCCGAATCGGGGAATGATCGCGTCCGTCTCCGCCGTCAATAAGTCGTTCATCAATTTGGCCGCTTTTGCGGACAGAAACGGCATGTCGCCGCCGACCACCCACAGCCGTTCCGAGGTGCTGAGCGACAAGGCGGCATGCATCGCCCCCAGTTGCCCTTTTCCCGGATGGCGGTTCGTGATGATTCGCACGGTGTTGCCGAGAATTGGCAGATACGCTTTGGGCTCATTCGTGACGATGATGACTTCGCGGCAAATGCTCTTCATCATGCGCACCTGTCGCTGCACAAGAATTTCGCCGCAAAACGGAAGCAGCGCCCGAGCGCTTGTGCCTGTTGGCTTGAAGCCCTGTGCTTCGGTCAAAATAACCCCGGATAGCATCGGAGATTCCTCCTTTCTTTCCTTCATCCTTCCCTGAATTATCCTCATTATCCCTGATAAAGATTCTTTATTCTGTAAATTAAATCACAAGAAACTTCCCTCAAAAAATAGATAACGTCAATGATATTCGTCACACAAGAATAGGTTGCGAATGGGATATACTATTGGATAATGGCCTTATTAGGAGGAAAAATCCATTGACAGATATTCCGATGAGCCTTGAGCAGGTTCTGCCGGGTAATACCTCCGTGTTCTCGGAAGATAACCTTAATATCCTCAAGGAAATTATGTATGAACAGAAATTTCCGGCCGGCTCGCACCTGTACTGGGAAGGCGATGCCGCAGACAAACTTTTTTACTTGCGGAGCGGTCGGGTGAAGATAACCAAATCCACCGACGAAGGTAAAGAACTTATTCTGTATATGCATCAAGCCGGCGACATGCTCGGTCAGATCGACCCGTTCCACAACTCCCGCCAGGCATTCAGCGCGACGGCGCTGGAGGACTGCACGGTCGGAACCCTGCAGCAGAGCGACCTGGAAATCCTCATCTGGCAGCACGGGGAGCTTGCGATCGACTTCATGAAATGGATGGGCATGACCCACCGCGTCACCCAAACGAAATTCCGCGACATGGTCATGTACGGAAAACCGGGCGCGCTTTGCTCCACCCTGCTCCGGCTTTCGCACACCTACGGGCGGAGATTGGATGACAACACCGTGCTCATCACGAAAAAGATGACCCACTCGGAGCTGTCCGACATGATCGGCGCCACCCGAGAAAGCGTCAACCGCATGCTGAACGATTTGCGCAAGAAAAACGCCGTCGATTACGACAACGGTTATATTGTGATCAAAGACGAAGTGTTCCTCCAGGGCATTTGCCACTGCGAGTCTTGCCCCCACGACATCTGCCGGGTTTGACGAAAGCGCTCCCCATATTATTGGGTTGGGCAGCGCGTTCGCGTCCGGCATTTCAATCGGGGCCCCATGTGAAAACAGGTACAAAGAATGCGGACCGGGCAACAGGGCTGTGCCTCCAATTGTGGCTAACAATTGGGTACATCGCCCCGCTGTCCGGTCCGCTTTTTCGGCCGCTTGCACCGCCCGCAGAGCTGCGGCCCTGCCCATGCGCGGGAATCGGCCCAATCTGCGCATATGCGAACGCTTGAATGCACACTTAGTGCGAGCTTACATTCTCCCCTTGGCATATTTAACTTTATGGCCACTCTGTCGCGTGTTTGCTCTCCGTTCGCCTGCCGCATGTTGGCTTTCTGCTTGCTATGCCATACGTTTGCTCTTCGCTCGTTCTACTACGTTTGGTCCGCCTGCCGCATGTTGGCTTTCTGCTTGCTCTGCCATACGTTTGCTCTTCGCTCGTTCTACTACGTTTGGTCCGCTACGCATGCTATACTCTGCGCCCACCTTGCTTTCTGCTCGCTCTGCCACGTTTGGCTCTGTGTTTTGCTACGCGGTATATTTGAAGCCAATGTGCGCTCTGCTAGTTAGCTCCGTCGCTGTTTGTGCCTATGCCCAACCTGCCACGTTTGGCTCTATGTCCGCTCTACCGCGTGTTTGTGCTCTACCCGTCTATCGTTTGTTTAGCTCTGTCGCTATTTTTGCCCACTCTGCCACGTTTGGCTTTCTGTCCGCTCAGTCGCGCGTGTTTGTGCCTATGTCCTCTATTGCTTTAGCTTGTTTCAGACTGCTGGTCTTCAGGTTTGTGTCTAGGGAAAGAGCAAGCGTAGAAAAAGGACGGCGTTTGGTCGAAAGGCTCAACACCGATCAGACCTCTCTCTCCCTCCTTGCCAAGCACGACCGAGCCGGTGAAGGGAGGATTGCTGCAAATATGCATCATTTCGATGCCCACAAGGTGGAGTACGGCGGATAATGCTGCGTTTCTGCATCATTCTCAGCCTCTTGGAGGAATTCCGGCTTCAAACTTCGAAAAAATCATGCATATTCGCAGCATTTTCGTAAATATGAACGGATGCTCCAAATAATGCTGCATTTTTGCAGGATTATGCGGGTCGCTTCGAATGTGTACCTGCCCGGAGCGTGACCTCACTAATGGCCTAAACTGTTCTCCGTTTCGGAAACGCAGCCAAGAATCCTTTCTTAATCGTGACAGAAGCTGCGCCATTAAGGGGTGTGTTCGACTGGCGGAACCGCGCCGCCCCACCTTCTCTCGCGTTACTTCGGCGCTTTACGAACAGTCGTCGCGCTCCTCACTCGGCTCGTCCGCCCGCGCCCGCGCCTGCTCCGCCTGCCCGCTCGCTTGCCTGCTCGCTTACCTGCTCGCTTCACTCACTCGGCTCGTCCACCCGCGCCCGCGCCCGCTCCGCTTGCCCCGCTCGCTTGCCTGCTCGCTTCACTTGCTCGGCTCGCTTACCCGCTCGCTTCGCTACTTTGAACGCGGCCAAAGTGGTGCCTTCGGTCACCCGAACCAAGGGCCACTTCGGCAAAGAGATCCTTTGGGACGCATAGATGCCCGTGTGGCCGGAAAACAGGTAGCTGACCAGGCAAACAAGAAATAGGTATACCGCCCCGTCCGCCCCAAAAAGTTCAATGCCCATAATAAAACAAGCCAGCGGCGTATTGACCGCGCCGCAGAATACGGCGATGAACCCGAGCGCGGCCAAAAAGGCGACCGGAAGCCCGAGAAAGCCGGACAAGCCGCTGCCCAGCGTGGAGCCGATGGCGAAGAGAGGCGTCACCTCGCCTCCCTGAAAGCCCGTTCCAAGCGTCACCGAAGTGAACAGCAGCTTTCCCAAAAACGCAAACGGCGAAGCCTCCTCGCGAAAAGAATCCTGAATGAGCGAAATGCCGAGCCCGAGGTAATCCCGGCTGCCGATCAGATAGACCAGGGCGATGATCAGCAAGCCGCCCGCGGCGCTTTTGAGCATCGGGTTCGGAACCCGGCGTGCAAACCAGGCCTTGAGAAAATGCGTCAGCTCGCTGAACAGCCGGCTGACCAGCCCGAACAGCGCCGCGGCCAGCAAAACCTTGGCCAGCACCCCAAAGGCCATCGCGGGCACTTCGCCCATGTAATAATGGAGGTGATGCACCTTCCAGACCGAGCCCGTCACCACATGGCCGACAAAGGCGGCGACAAAGGCGGGGATCAGCGCCTCGTACGAAAGCAGGCCGATGGCGAGCACTTCGAGGCCGAACACCGTTCCGGCCAGCGGGGTGCCGAAGATCGAGCCGAAGCCCCCGCTGATGCCGCAAATGAGCAGGAGCCGTTTGTCTGCTTCATCCACCTTCAGCACGCGGCCAAGCCACTCGGACAGGCTGCCGCCCATCTGCACGGCTGTTCCCTCCCGGCCGGCCGAACCGCCGAACAAGTGGGTCACCAGCGTCCCGAACAGCACGAGCGGCGCCATAAGGAGAGGAACGCCCTCTTTTCGCTCATGAATCTGTTCCAGAATCAGATTGTTGCCTTTTGCACTGTTCCCGCCGATCTTCCAATACAAGAAGCTGACCAGCGCACCGCCGGCCGGCAGGAAAAACAGAAGCCAGGGGTTCCCCTCCCGAAGGCCCGTCACGTAATCGAGTCCAGTCAGGAACAAGGCCGACGCCGATCCGGCAAGAACCCCCGTTAAACCGCCCAATACGATCCATTTGCACAAAACCGCAACAATCCCAAACGGTGCCCAGCGTTCCGTATAATGCGTCACTGCCGCCCGAAGCCTGTCCATGCCATCACAAACCTTTCTTTCCCCGTTAGCTTCTCCAAAAAACAAACAGACCCCTACCAGTGAAAAGGTTCCCTGGTAGGAGTCATCAGCCGTTCGGCGGTTAAGGCGAACTCCATCGCCTGTTCAAGGTGAATCCATCATAGGGGAACACTCCCCGATTCGTCAAGACGGTTCTCTGAAAAACCGGAATTCCCGGGGCCAAGCCTCATTAAGCGTGTTTGACCGCCACATCGGCTTCCGGAGCGGCCGAAGCCGCGTTTTTGCTGCGCCGTTTGTTGGCGAGCGGCGAAATGAGCCAGTAAGCGGTCCCCACGAACAGCCCGCCGCCGACGATGTTGCCCAGCGTAACCGGGATCAGGTTGTGGAACATGCCCGCCAGCGTAATGTCGGCCGGGTGATCGAGCATGAGAGCGAGCGACAGCGTGGTCATGTTGGCAATGCTGTGTTCAAAGCCGGACGAGATGAAGGCGAACAGGCACCAGAAAATGAGAATCAGCTTGCCGCTTTCGCTTTTGGCGCGGTGCGACGTCCAGATGGCGAGGCAAACCAGCCAGTTGCAAAGGATGCCGCGGAAAAAGAGTTCGCTGTAAGGAAGCGACATTTTTTTGTGAGCCAGCACCATCAATTGGTGCTCCGCCGGGATGCCTTTGAAAATACCGGCACCGAACACCAGAGCGGCAAAAATAAACGCCCCGATAAAGTTTCCAATCCAGCACCAGGACCAGTTCTTCAATGTATCTTTAAGGGAAGTTGCGCCCGAATAGCTGCTGATGGCAAACGCCATGTTGTTGCCCGTAAACAGCTCCGCGCCCGCAAACACGACCAGGGTCAGGGCGATGCCGAAGGAAAGGCCCATGATCAGCGCCGTAAACGGGGAATGCACGGCATAAAGCGGTGCTGAAACGGAAAACATCAGCACCACGGCGATGCCGACATAGGCGCCCGCAAGCCCGGAGGATATCAAATAGCGAAACGGATGGGAGTCGAGAAGCTTTTTCTTTTTGAGCGCATACTCGACCATGTGTTCATTTGATTCGGTGAACATTTCTCTTCATCTCCATGTGTTCGTTTTGGCCTTCTCCAGTATAGAAAAAGAACCCCTCCTTCTGATGTGAATTAAATCACATATATGCGATTGATCCCTTTTCCCGCGCAAAAAAGAGAAGAGCCGCCGCTCTTCCCTTTTTAAAGACTTTTCATAAAAAGCCTTCTTTTCTATTCGGTTTTTGCCGCTATGAAAGGCATTTTGGAATGATTTTCTTCACAACTCCAGCGTAGTGGCGTTCAGGCTTTCCGCCGAAGTCGCCACCCGGTAAGAGGCCTGTCCGATCTCGTCAATGATGCCGACGAGCGTTTCCATGTCCCGCTTCACCCGGTCCGCCGAACGAAGGCTGTTTTCCATCGAGGCCACGATGTCGGCGAAAACTCCTTCCGCCCGGGAGGACTCCTCTTCGCCCGATTCCACCATTGTCCTCGTTCGGGTGATGGCCTCCACTACGCTGCCGGTGTACTTGGCCGTTTCCGACACGAGCCCGCTGATTTGGGCGACCGCCTGGCGGGTATCCCCGGCGAGCTTCTGGACTTCTCCGGCCACCACGGCGAAGCCGCGGCCGTGCTCGCCCGCCCGCGCCGCTTCAATGGAAGCGTTCAGGGCCAGCAGCTTGGTTTGCTCGGCAATGTCGCGGACGATCAGGATGATCGACTGGATCTGCCCGGACGACTTGTCGAGCTGCCGGACTGTGCCCTCCATATGGTCCGCGCTCTCGCGGATCGAGGCAACCCGCCCGCCAAGCGCACGCAGCCCTTCCTGTCCGTCTTCCGCCAGCCGGCGGGTATCCTTGGACTGGGAGACGCTGTCCGCCAGCGACCGGTTTACTTCCACGCTGGTGCTCACCAACTCCTGCACCGAAGCGCTCGTTTCTTCGGTCAAAGCCGCCAACTCGGTGCTGATGAGGGAAAGCTTGCTTTTCAGTTCTTCCTTGACTTTCTCGTACTGCTGCTCCCGCTCGCGGAGATGCTCAAGTTCGTAAGCATCCAACACAATCTGCTGCTCGAAGTTGAACATTTTGCCGATGGTCCGGCTTGCCCTCCTGCTGTCCTCCGGGTTCGCCAGTTCCGCGTTCAGGAGGTCGAGAAACGAATTTTGCAGCTTCTGAAAAGCGGCCATATACCATTTGGATTCCAGCCCGATGCGGTTGTGGACCATGGCGATGCGTAGCCGCTTTTGAATAAAGGCTTCGTCAATCCGGCCTTCCATAATTTCAAGCAGATGCTGGCGCATCGTTCCCTTCAGCCGGTCGACCGTACTGTGACGGTAAATGATTTCGTTCATTTTCGGGATGGAGGAAAGCGCATCGTAGTAATCGTCCACCAGTTCGTCCAAATGGGCTTCGAGGATCGGGCGTACGATCCGAAGCACCTCCATGTCCTCTTCCGTCAGGGTTATCAGTTGAAGGCGGGCTTTCATATCCGCGTCAAAGCCTTGGTGAATGCTGTCGGGAGCGCCGGAGCCGGAACCGTGAAAAAGGGAAGGCCGGGGGCGGTCGGTCTCCGTTTCGCTTATTTTTTTCAGCGCTTGCAGCCAGTTGGGTTTGCCATTCATCGCTGTTCTCCCCTATCCGCCCGTTCGGGCCTGCCGTTTGATGCGGCACTACCTAAGTATCGGACTTTTGGCCCTCTTTTTGAAGGGATTTGTCGAATTTTTGTCATAATATTTTCTGAAAAAGGAAAATAAACAATAATTGGTTATCTTATGATCCATCCGCCGACAAACCGGCTTCAAACCCCGGCGGAAGCGCGTAAGCACGGAACCCGAGGGTGAGGGAATACGCCGGGGCGCCGTTCCGCCACTGCGGCAGACGCTGGAGCAGGGCGGACGCATCGGCGGTTGCGGCTGTGTCCATCTCACGGAGGGAGACCGTATCCACGGCAAACAGCCGGTCCGTTCCGCTCATCGCATCCGTATAAGCAAGAAGCGACTCCAGATCTCCGTACAGCACGGCGCTGAACGTATAGGCTTGCAGCCCGGCCCCGCCGGCCGCGGGCACGGCATCGGCTGCAGTGTTGGACTGCCCTTCCCCTGGCGTACCGCCCGGGTCGCTCCCGTCCGCCGGAGCGGCAGGGGCGGCCCCGGCGCTCCCTCCGGCCGCGGCATCTGCCGGCGCCTGGCTAAGCTTGCCCAGCACCACGCCGGCTTCGTCGGCCGTCCGGCCGACCACGGACGCGATGTCCGCAAGCTCCGGCCGCACCGGCAGCGCAGCGAGCAAGCGGGCGACCTCGTCATCCTTTGCCTGCTCCACCAGCGGCAAAGCTTGCAGGGCCGCAAGCTCTGTGCGCCGGGCGGCTAGCTGATCCCCGGTTTCCCGCGCATCCTTCCAGGCCGGAAGCAGATAAAAGATGAAAACCAGCGCATTGGCCAGCACAACCGCCATGATGACGGAAGCGGTCAATACGGCGGCTTTATTATATTCCCGGCGGTAAATTCCTCTGCCTGTCGGCACGTTCATGACGGTTCCTCCGTTCCGGCGGCAGCCGTATCGGACGGCAGTCGAATCTCCAGCTGCAGCGTATAAATTTCCAGCCCGCCTTGTCCGAATGCGCCGCCGGCGGACAAAGCGTCCGCTTCGCTTTGCTCCCGCAGCACCTTATGCTCGGTTACCGTGAGGGTCATATCCCGAAAGGCCGGCACCTTTTCCAGCTCGGCAATGACGTCGGTCAGCTGGTCGCGTGTGCGGACAACGGCGTTCACGGTGAGCACCCGCCCGCCGGAAAGCTCCAGATCGCCCAATTGCCCACGCGCCGATAAGGCATCAAGCACCGTCCGGATGACCGGCACCCAATCGGGCCGTTCCTCTTTGATCCGCTCCAGCAGGGCGATACCTTGCTGGTAAAGGGAGGTCCGGTCGTCCATGGTTGTTTTCCGGGTCCAGTCCCGGACGTCCGCCATTGCGTGCTGCAGCTCGGCTTCCGCGGCGGCACGGTTTACCATCGCCAGATGAGAACCGAGGAACTGGCCTGCCAGCAGCAGCACGCCGAGCGCCGCCGCCAGCAGGAGCACAAAATCGCGGCGGCGGACCAGAAAAGGGACGCGCGGCAGCAGATTGATCGGCTTCATGCTTCATCCCCCCTGAGCGCAAGGCCAACCGGAACGGCAAAGGCCGCCAGGCCGCCGGGCAGCGCCGCGCCCGTCAATCCGTCCGATCCGGCGTTGACGGAAAGGACCTTTTGGCCGGTCTGCTCCGTCAAATACTCCGCCAGCCTGTCCATCCGGTCCAGGCTTCCCGCGAGGACAATGAGGGACAGCTCCGTGTTGCGATGCTCCAGCGAATACCGGTAGAAATTCGTCAGCCGCTCAAATTCGGAGACGATGTCCTGGCAGGCGGCTTCAAACGCCTGCTCCGGATTAAAGGCGCCCAGGGAATAGCTGGACGTTCCCGTAAAGGTCTCTTCTTCGGTCAATCCCGGCCCAAAGCGGACGTCAACGTTTCGGGTGATGCGAAAGACACCCCGGTCCACGATGGTAATATCGCAGTTTGTCTCGTTGACGTCGATCATTACCCAGGAAGACGCTTCGAGCGGCAGGCAGCGCTGCTGCAGCCGAAGCAGCGAGAACGCCTTGATCTCGAAGCTGACCGGACGAAGCTTCAGGTTTTGGAACAGGCGGACATACTCTTCCAGCATTTCCGCAGGGGCCGCGGCGACAAGCACCTCACCCAGCCCTTCGTCTCCCCCGTCGGCGGCGGCGGCCGCTTCCCGGGCGGCCTCCCGGCCCTCGGCCAACCCTCCCGCCGCACCGGCCGCCCTGCGGGCCGGAGCCGCGGAAGCAGGAGGAATCCGCGTATAAGAGTAATGAGGCCGTTCGAACGGCAGGCTCACCTGGTGGGTCAGCTCATAGCGGACCAGCTTGTCGAGCTGCTTGTCCGGAACGTCCGGAAGCTTGATGATTTTGACCAGCACGGTTTGGCTGGGGATTGCCAGATGCACCCGGCGGCTCGTCCATTTGTAAGCGGCAAGCAGATCCCGGAGCGCCGCCTCCAGCGCGGCCGGGTTTTCCACGCGCCCATCGTTTATCGTGCCGGGCGGCAGCGTCTCCGCCGCCGCCTGAACAACGCGGATCCGGTTTCCGGGCTCCGCCGCCAGCTCGCAAAGCTTGACCTGGGTATCGGTCAGCTCCATGCCAATGGCCGTTTTTGCGGGCTTTATTTTGCTCCATAACGACTCTTTCATCGCTGTTTCCTCCTGCCGCCTCATGGTGTGCCGTAATGGGCGCTTGAACTCCATTTGGTTCCGATCTTCGTCACCGTGATCACTTTCACGATCGTTTTGGTTGTGCTGGGCGGATTGTGATGGATCTTGAGGTACTTCGTTCCCGAGCTCCAGCTCTCACCGTACCAGTTGGCAAACGACGTCTGCCCGCCCGCGTAAAAACCGCCGAAGGTAATGCCGTCCTGGATGTTGTTGAGGATGGAGATGTCATTCAAGGCGGCGAACATGCCGTTTATCTTGATTCCGCTGCGCAGCTCCGCATTATCCGCCACCGCGATGCTTCCTCCGCTGATAACGTCTTTGCCCGTCTCCAGACGGTTGACGTAATTGTTGAAGCGAATGTCGCCGGCCGCCGCCATCGCTCCGCCGATCCGCAGGTCGTGGATGTCCATAAAGCTGATGCCGGACCGGGAGATCAGATCGCCGCGAATGATCACGTCCTGTTTGAAGGAGTTTGTAAATTCCACCGGCCCTTTGGAGAGAATGGAGCCGCCGACCTCAAGCTTTTTCTCGACCGTGTTCTCGTACCGGATGCCGCTCCCCGTGTAAATGCTGCCTCCGACGATCAGATATTGCGTCGTCCTCACCGCCAGCCGGCCTTCGGCGTAAAGGTCTCCTCCGATGGACCAATTGTCCAGCGTGTCGACAAAAGTGACGTCGCCTCCCGCCGTAAAATTGCCGCCGAGCGTAAACGCCTTGATCTGGTTGACGGAAAAGCTGCGGCAGCTGAAGCTCCCTGTCGCGCGAAGGCTATCCGCCGTGCTTGATTTGAAGCCGCCTGCAGCGATAATCGGGCTCCGTTCGCCGGCCGCCGGCTTTCCGTCCGCCGTCCACGCCCCGGCCGAGATGCTGCCCACGGTGGCAAAGCTCATGAAACCGCCGCTCGAAATCGCCCCGTCCGCCTGAAGCCGCGTTAAATTGCCGTTCACCTTGAGGTCTCCCCCGACGATAATGTCGCCATGAACAACCAGACTTCTTACCGAGCCGCCGAAGGTCAGATTTCCGTTGACGATCAAATCGCCGTCAATGATGACGTCCGCAGTATATTCGCTGTTGAAATTCGCATCTCCGCCCACTCGAAGATCGCCCGTAAAATGCAGCGGCTGAGCCGACCCGTTTGCCGTCAAGTCGTGTTTGACCGTCTGCGGTCCGTAGACAAGGGGATTCGACGGCCAAGCCGGAATCGTAAGAGACTCAACCACCGTCCCGCCCCCGCCCGCAGGCGGCCCCGGCACCGGAAGCGCCGGGAGCAGACCCGGATGCTGCGCATACCGTTCCTCGAAGTCGTCCATATACTTTGTATTCATATACTCGTTGAATTCGGCCGTGTATTTCGCTCTAGGGTACGCGTTGCTGATGAACTGCTCGTTCAGCGCCTGGCCGCCGGACTGCGTGTACAGGTAATTGTAATTGGGCTTGTTGATGACCACGCCGTGCTTGTTGTAAAAGGCGTCGCCCTCTGTCGTGGTGACCGTTTCCGTGGTGGTGGTCGTCGTTTTGCCGAAGCCGAGGTCAAGCGAACGCCCCCGCTTTTGCGGCCCCGTCCCGCTCAGCGACGTAAAGCGAATCGCCGACAGCTCTCCGGCTCCGGCCGCCCGGGCCGCCGCCTCCGGGGCTCCGTAAAGCGGCGTCACGGTTAAAGCGGGAAACAGACGGGCCCCATTCAGACTGGCGGCGAGTTGGGCGGCATCGGCATCGTCCAGGAAGCCGCCGGCCGCTTCCTGCGCGCGGGCCGCCTCGTCAAACAGCCGTTTGTACACCGCAGCGGCCGATTCCGCTTCCGAAAAAGCCGCTTCCGCATGCCCGTCGGCCGATGCCTGCAGCAGGCCCATATTCAGGTTCATTGCCAGCGGAGTGATCAGCAGCGCAAGTACCAGGACAAAGCCGAGCACAAGTACCAGCGTTCCGCCCCGGTTCGATTGCAGCTTTTTCAACGCCGTTTCCCCCTTTCCAAGCTTGCCGGAATCCACTATAGTAGGGCCATAAGACTATTTCCGGTAAAGCGGGTTTTCCTATGAAAAATAAAAGAGGCATCACCTTGATTGAAGTGCTCGCTTCCGTCACAATTCTTGCCGTGGCCGTTTTGGCGGCCGTTTACGTATTGCAGCAAACCTCCTGGTTTTCCAAGCAAAACAACGACAAGGAAGCCAATCTGCTGCTGGCAAGAACCGTCATGGAAGAGATCAAAGCCAATCTCAAAACGGAGGATACCGTTCAGCTGTTCGGGCAGACCGTTGCCATCCGCCCTTTGCGGGAGATTCCCCCGGCCGCGCTTCCGGCGTTTTACACCGCCTCCGACCAAAAGGTCAAAGTGGAGGTGCGCAGCCTGAATCCGCCCGCAACGGCGAACGAAAACGTAACGATCAAAGGCGTATCCTACAACATTAATCAATACTTCCGGCTGATCGAGGTCACCTGCACCCGGATGCAGACCGGCAAAAGCTATACCTTACAGGCTTACATCGAATACCGGTAGCCGGAAAGGAGGCGAAAGCATGCGGATGAGACGAAAAGAAAAACTGGACCCGACTGCCCCCGGTCCGGCTTCGGAATGCCCGGCGGCTGAAGGTGCGTCGGCCGTCAAGGCTCAGGTTTCGGACCTGACCCCTCCTCGCAACCTGCGGCCCCGGCAGCGCGGCATAACCGTTGTCGAAGCGCTGGCGGTGCTTGTGATCATGGGGCTTGTCGTCGGCGGAGTGTTCTATGTTCTCAACCAGACGCATACCGGCGTTTCCCGCATCACCGCGCGCGAGAATACAATGCGTGAATCGCGGGACATTCTGAACCATATGGTCAACGCGGTGCGACGTGCCAGCGCTTCCGCCTCGCAAAACGGCGCGGACAAGCTGGTGCTGGTTTACGGCGAGGGCGATTCGGCCACCTATACCTTCGCTTCCTCCGAGCACCGGCTTTCCGCTACCCGCGAGCGGGACGGAAGCGTGTCGACGCAGGTCCTTTCCGAAAAAGTGGACAACCTCGACGTCGTCCTTCTAGGCGATAAAATCACCATCACACTGACGATGCAAATCGGAGACGGCCGGACCGAAACGGTTTCCACCAGCGTATTTCTGCCGAGGCTATAGCAAAATCAGCTTCAGGTAAGCATCTGTCAGAGCGTCCCCCCAGCAGTACGCCAGCCAGGCGCCGGCTGCGATAAACGGCCCGAACGGCAGCGCCTCTCCTCTCCGCCCGGGGCGGGCAGCCTGCACCGGCAGCATCACCAGCAAGCCGATCACACTTGCCAGAAACAGGCTGAGCACCGTCAGCTTGAGGCCGAGCGCAAGGCCGATAAAGACATAGAGCTTGATGTCTCCCCCGCCCATCGCCTCTTTCCCCAACAGCTTCTCGAAACCGACACCCACCAGGAGCAAAAACCCGCTGCAAATAAAAGCCGCCACCGCGTAGTTCCACACCGGAAGCGGATGAACGAAAAGGCGGAGCAGCAGCATGGCCGCCGCTCCCCCAACTGCCAGTTCGTTTGGAATGATCATTTCCGCCAGATCGGTTTGCACGATCACGTAAAGCACGGCAGCCAGCAGGACGGCCGCCGCGAGCTCCGCGTTCCAGCCAATGGCGCGGAAGGTAAGCGGAAGCACGGCTGCGAGCGCAAGAGCGCCAAACAGGTAGCGGCGCGGATGCAGGTAAGCCGATGTCATCCGCACGCTCCGCTCTTTTTGGAGCGGCGGCTGGTCCAGAAACCGTTCGGACAGCTTGTTCAGCAACCCGGCTGAGAGAAAACCGATGAAAGCGGGGATCAGCCACGCCGCAACCGCCATGTTCGTGCCCGCCCTTCCGCAAGGTGAAATGGCGGCGGCCGGTCGGCCGCCCCCATTCATCGTGGATTGTTAGTCCGCTTGATTTAGCGTTTCGTTAGTCGGTTAAGTCGTTATCCGCCGATAACGCAGTTGCTCCTGCCGCATCGGAGCATAGAACAATAGCCACTACGCCATTCGTCACAGTAAAGCGAACGCTGTTCACTGCACGAGCGGCGTTATTCCACGTTGTCGGCGCGGTGGTCAAATAACCTGCCGCCACCAATTGTGCGGGTGTTCGAGTAGCGTTTGCGGCAAGTTCAGTTTCCACAGCAAAGCGGGTGGCCGCTTCCTTGATCAAAACCTGATTCGACCGGTCGGCGTTTGTTCTCGCGTTGGCGATTGAGTTGCTTACCGCGGGAATGGCGATGGCGGCGATGATTCCGATGATGACGATGACCGCGATGAGTTCAATCAGCGTAAGTCCTTTTTTGCTGCGCAGTTTTCCCATGGTTTGTTCCATAATTCTTCCCCCTGTGATGGTTTTTTGGGTTGGCCTCCGAGCGGCCGGGAACGATAGCGGCGGGTCAGTAGTTCAGGTTCTGCATTATTTTAAACGTCGGGGTCATGACCGCAAGAACGATGACGCCGACGACAGCAGCGATAATCAGAATCATAAGCGGCTCCAGGAGCGATTTCAGGCGGTCCGCCATCGCATCCACATCCGCTTCGTAAAAGTCGGCCACCTTTTCCAGCATGCCGTCCAGCGAGCCGGTCTGCTCGCCGACGGCGATCATCCGCACCACCATCGGCGGAAAAAGCTTGCTGCGCGCGAGCGGCGCCGACATGGACTCGCCCCGCAAAATGTCCTCGCGAAGCCCGCGGATCACCTTTCCGATCGCTTCGTTCGCCACGACCTCGGAAACGAGCGTCAGCGCCTCCATCAGCGGAATGGCCGCCGCAAACAGCGAAGCGAACGTGCGGCTGAAGCGGGCCATCGCCTGCTTGTGCCACAGCTTGCCGAAGACCGGCATCCGCAGCTTCAGCCCGTCCAGGGCTTCCCGCCCGGCGGCCGACCGCCTGAGCAAAGCCGCGAGCAGCCGAGGGACGAACAGCGCCGCGATCACCAGGTACCAGTAGCGCTGCATAAACGCGCTCACGTTCATGACGATCCGGGTGGCAAGCGGCAGCTCGATGTTCATGGAAGCAAAGCTCTCCACAAACTTCGGAATGACAAAGATCATCATGAAGGTAACGGCCGCAACCGTCAGCACGGCCATGATCGCCGGATACACCATCGCCGACTGGACCTTTCGCCTTGTGTTGTGCTCCTTCTCGTAAAAGACCGCCAGCCGCTCCAGCATGCCGTCGAGGTTGCCGCCCGCTTCGCCCGCCCGGACCATGTTGACGAAGATCGGTCCGAACACCTTCGGGTGCGCGGCTGCCGCCGACGAAAGCTGGGCGCCGTCGCGCATCTCGGCGGTGACGCCGGCCAGCACTTCGCGGAACGCTTTGGTCGGCGCCAGCTCGGCCAGCATGCCGACGGCATCCACAATGGAAATGCCCGATTTGTACATGGTCGCCAGCTGCCGGCAAAACACCGTAAAGTGCTCCAGCTTCACTTTGCTTCCGCCGACCGACAGGTCAAAGTCCCGGGTCAAAAGGCTGTCGTTACGGTCGGCCAGGCGGATGATCCAGAGCCCGCGCGCTTTCAATTCCTCTGCGGCCTGCTCCAGGGTTGCTTTTTCCAGTACGCCGGAAAACGATTTGCCCGCCGCGTTGACTGCCTTGTAGCTGTATTTGGGCATCGCCGTGCGTCCTCCTTACCAGTCCTGTTCCGTCATGCCAAACCCGTATTCCCGCGCCGTCTCCGCTCTTACGGCTCCGGCCTGAACCAGCTCGCGGAGCGCGTTCTCCATCGTGCGCATGCCGCTCGCCTTCCCGGTCTGCATCACGGACCGGATCTGATGCACCTTCTCGGTCCGGATCAGGTTCGCCACCGCCGGCGTGTTGACGAGCACCTCCACCGCCGCCGTTTTGCCGCGCCCGTCCGCGCGGGGGAGCAGCCGCTGGGCGGCGACTCCGAGCAGCACGGACGCCAGCTGGAAGCGGATCTGCTGCTGCTGCCCGGGCGGGAACACGTCGATGATCCGGTCGATCGTCTGCGGGGCATCCGCCGTGTGCAGCGTCCCGAACACCAGATGGCCGGTTTCCGCCGCCGTGATCGCCGTGGCGATCGTCTCCAGGTCGCGCATTTCCCCGACCAGGATGACGTCGGGGTCCTGCCGGAGCGCGGCCCGGAGGCCTGCGCCGAACGATTCCACATCCGTTCCGATTTCCCTCTGGTTCACGATCGAGCGCCGGTGCTCATGCACGAATTCCACCGGGTCCTCCAGGGTGAGAATGTGCTCGCTCCGCGTCCGGTTGATGTAATCAAGGAGCGCTGCGAGCGTCGTCGATTTCCCGCTGCCAGTCGGACCGGTGACCAGCGCCAGTCCCTGGGGCTTGTCCGCAAAGGCGCGGACCGCCGCCGGCAGCCCCAGCTCCTCCAGGGCGGGAACACGGGCCGGCACAAGCCGGATGCTGACGCCGGCCGCCGACCGCTGCCGGTAGGCGTTGATCCGGTAGCGGGAAACGCCCGGGAGGCTGTAGGCGAAATCGAAGTCGCCCCGGACGCAAAACTGCCCGTACTGCTCCGCCGTCATCAGGTCCCGGATGATTTGTTCGATCTCCTCCGGTCCGAGGGGGGCTCCGTCCGCCGCCGGCCGCAGCTCTCCGTGAATCCGCAGCATCACGGGCGCCCGGACCGTCAGGTGAATGTCCGATGCGCCCTGTTCATGCGCATGGATCAAAATGGCGTTGGCATCCATTCTCTGTCTCGCTCCTCTTTATCTCTAGTCAATCCTCCTTGCCGGCGACGCGGAACACCTCGGTGATCGTCGTCAGCCCGGCCGCCGCTTTCCGCAGGCCGTCCACGATCAGCGGCACCATCCCCCTCGTTTCGGCGTAATCGAAATACTCGTTGTCGGAGCGTTTCTGAAGGATCATCGCCCGCAGGCCGTCGTCGACCGCCAGCACCTCGTGGATCGCGATCCGCCCCTGGTAGCCGGTCCGGGCGCATTCGCTGCACCCTTTTCCGACATACAGCCGGGCCGGATCGATTCCGTACCGGACAAGCTGCGCCGCCTCCTCTTCCGGCGGTACGTAGGCCGAGGCGCAGTGCGGGCAGATTTTGCGGACCAGCCGCTGCGCTACCACGGCGTTTACCGCCGAAGAGATCAGGAAAGGCTCCACGCCCATGTCGATCAGCCGGGTGATCGCGTTCACAGCGTTGTTGGTGTGAAGGGTGCTGAGCACGAGATGCCCCGTCATGGCGGCCCGGACGGCGATTTCGGCTGTCTCCGGGTCGCGAATTTCGCCGACCATGATGACGTTCGGGTCCTGCCGCAAAATCGAGCGCAGGCCCTTGGCGAAGGTGAGGCCGGCGACCGGGTTTACCTGCACCTGGTTGATGCCGGGCAGCTGGTACTCCACCGGGTCCTCGACGGTGATGACGTTCACCTCGTCCCGGTTCAGCCGGGCGAGGGCCGAGTACAGCGTGGTGGTCTTGCCGCTTCCGGTCGGACCGGTCAGCAGCACGACACCATATGCCTTGCGGATCCCGCCGAGAAACAGCTCCCGGTTCCGGTCGGAGAACCCCAGCTTCTCGATTTCCGTCAGCGCCCCGCTCATATCCAGCACGCGCATGACGATCTTCTCCCCGTGGATGGTGGGCAGCGTCGCCACGCGGATGTCGATCTTGCGGAACTCGATGTCCAGCTCGACGCGCCCGTCCTGCGGAACGCGGCGTTCCGCCACGTTGAGGTTCGCCATGATTTTGATCCGGGCGACGATAACCGGCACCATGCCGGCCGGGAGCGTCCGTTCCGTCCGGAGGACGCCGTCCACCCGGTACCGGATGCGCAGACCGTCCTCCTGCGGATCAAAATGAATGTCGCTGGCGCTCATCTGCACCGCCTGCAGGATAATCTGGTTTACCGTCTTGACGACGGGAGAATCGTTGTCCTGCGCGGTTTGCAAGACTTCTTCCTCGCGCGCCTGCATGCTCTGCGAGATTTGCTCGATGCTGCCCTGCAGGCCGTAGTAGCGGGTAATGGCGCGAAGCAGTTCCTCTTTGGAGGCAATGACCGGTTCGACCCGCAAGCCTGTCAGAATGCGGATTTCGTCGATCGCAAAATAATCCAGCGGGTCGGCCATCGCCAAAACCAGCTTGTTCCCGTCGACCCGGATCGGCAAAACGCTGTGCTGTTCGGCAACTTTCTGCGGGATCAGCTGGATGACTCTGGTTTCGATTTTCTGGCGGTAGAGTTGAATGTGGGGAATGCCGAGCTGAAACTCCAGCACTTCGATGAATTGCTGCTGGGAGATATAGCCTTGCGTAATAAGCACGTCTCCGAGGCGCATCCGGAGCTCCTGCTGCTGGGCGAGCGCTTGCGAAAGCTGCTCCTCCGTAATTACGCCGGCCTCGACCAGCAAGTCGCCGATTCTTTTGCGGGTGTACGCCATTTCTGATCCATCCTCTTGGATAAACTTGACTCTGGGTGCAGGTGCGGAATCCGATTGCAGAAAAGCGAAAAAAAGCGAAAACGGCGCGGCGGAATCTATCGTTCACTATCTATCAAGTATATTCATTAAAACATAGGCCAAAGCGCCCGGTCAACGGGTGTTTTCCATATTTTGCCTTGATTTTTGGTTCTTTTTTACCACTTTTCCGGTCGAATTTTCCTCTCTCTTTTTTTGGTCCGGATAATAGTTTCGATTCACCTGTCGAAGAACGTCGAATTCAGGGGAAATCGTAAAAAAATTGATTTTTCTCCTATTATTTTGTTTTTTCTTCCTTCCCTGCTAGGCGGTGAGGTAGGGGTTTGTTACAATAATAGGAAGAGTCTTCCCCGCAGCAGGTGATGCCGTGTCCAAGAAAGTATCCATTTTGATTCAGCTGATCAGCGGCTTTTCGCTTATTATTTTGACGATTGTGGCCGCCACGATCTTTTTGGCTTACCGGTCTTCCTCCCAGGCCATGCAGCAGCGCTCCAATCAATACATCCTGGAGTCGGTCAAGCAGCTCCTCGGCAAAATCGACGTCATTTTACAGGATCATGACAAGATGTCTTCGATGGTCATGTTCAATCCGACCATTCAGGACGCGCTCAAGAATATAGCGGAATCCCGCACGCCGAGCGCCGGCCCGGACGAGATCGGGCGTTATCTGGACGAGCAGACCCGGTCAATCAGCTATGACGTATTCCTGCAGCTGTTCGGGCTTTCCGATACGTCCACCTTCTCGAACAACAGCTCGGTGCGGGTCAACTGGACCAGCGAGAAGGAGATCCGCACGGCCTACTGGTATCCGGCCATTATGGAAAAGGCGGGCCGAATCGTATGGTTTTCAACCGACGGCTGGCAGAACGGCAACGTTCCCGTCGTAATGGGCGCCCGGCAAATCAATGACTGGAACCGCTTAGATCGGATCGGGACCCTTTTTCTGGTACTGCCGATCGAGGTGTTGGAGAATGCCGTCAGCCAGTTTCATTTGAATCCCAATGAAAAAATCGTCATCTGCGACCAGTTCAATACCATTGTGTACTCGACCGATCCGAACGAAATCGGCAATTACATGGACACCCGCCTGCTGGAGAAATTTTCGTCTTCGCGCGCGGAGGTCAGTCCGCTGAAGCTGGGCGATTCCGCCATGTACGTCTCCTACGCGTACTCCAACTACAGCCAATGGAAGATTTTCGCCTATATCGACGCCAAGGAAGCTGTAAAGGACTTGAACGCTATTCGCCGCAACATCCTGCTGATCGGCATCCTGGGGATGGCCGCCGCGTTTCTGATCACCTTTTTCTTCTCCTGGACGCTGTCGAAGCCGATCCGGAACCTGGCGACCAAGCTGAGCAACGTCGAGCGGGGCACTACGCTGCCCTTTGTCAAGACGACCATGAACAAGGAAATGGCGATCCTGTATTCCAGCTACAATTCCATGCTGCATAATCTGGACCGGACCATCGCGGATTTGTCCAGCAAGCAGATCAGCGAGAAGCAGGCGCAAATCGTGGCGCTGAAGGCGCAGTTCCGGCCTCATTTTCTGTATAACACGCTGAACACCATCTACTGGTCGCTCGCCAACAAACGGTTGAAGGAAGAGTCGCAAATGGTGCTGACGTTAAGCGATCTTTTGCGGTACAGCATCGACCGCGGCTCGGAGTTTGTTACCCTCGAAGAGGACATCCGGCAGCTGGAACGGTTTGTTTACCTCCAGAAGCTGCGCTACGAGGACAAGCTTCAGGTGGACATTCAGCTGGACCCTGATGTACGGGCCTGCAAGATCATGAAGCTCACGCTGCAGCCGCTTGTCGAAAATGCCATTACCCACGGCCTCGAGCCGGTGGTTCGGGACGTGTGGCTGATCCGCATCCGGGTTCGCGCCGAAGGCCGGTCGTCCCTCGTGCTGACTGTGGAGGACAACGGCAAAGGAATGACGGAGGAAGCGATGCGAAGGGCCGTGGCGGAGGCGGAGGTCACCACGGACAACCTGCTCCACACCGGGCTCGGCTTGTCCAACCTGAACACCCGCATCGGCCTCGTGTACGGGCAAAACTACGGCCTTACCCTGCGCACAAGCGAGCTGGGCGGCCTGCTGATCGAAGTGACGCTTCCCCTGCTTTACGATTAATACCGCTGGAGGTCCGCGTATGAACATCCTGATTGTGGATGACGAAAGCTTTGTGCGCCGCTCCCTGTCCGATATGCTGGACGGAGCGGACGCCGACTGGAATGTGGTGGGCTCGGCCGAGAACGGACTCGAAGCCTTGCAGATCCTGAAAGAGACCCGGGTGGACCTGGTGATTTCCGATATCCGCATGCCCGGCATGGACGGGCTTGAACTGGCCCGCCACGTTCAGGAAAATTACCCCGAGACGGAAACCGTGCTCCTGACGGGGCATCAGGATTTCAGCTACGCCCGCCAGGCCATCCGCCACGGCGTGCGGGAATACCTGGTCAAGCCGACGCCGGTCGACAGCCTGCTCGAGATTGCGGCCAAAACAAGCAAACGGCTGGAGCAAAAAAAGCAGCAGGAACGCCTCTCCCACCTCCGGGAGAAAAACCTGCTGGAGAAACGGCTCTATGATTTGCTGTACGGCATCCCTCTGCCCTATTTCGATCAAGCGCTGGTCCCTTCTTTTTCTTCTTATATGGTGCTGACCGTCGCGCTCAAAGGAGACGCGCTGCCGCCGGGCTGGACCGAGCAAAGCTTTTATTCCGCCGTGCTGAACATTCTGGAGGAATGGTTTGCCCCTTACGGGCACCCGGTGGGCATCCAGGAGGAGCAGGAAGCGATCCTTCTGCTTTTCGATCCCGATCCCGCGGCGCTGAAGGAAAGCGAAGCCGGCAAAGCCGAATTTCTGGACAAGCTGGGCGGCCTCCTGAAATGCCCGTTCTGCGCCGGAGTTTCGCTCGCCCGCAGCGAGCTGGGCGCGCTTCCGGAAGCCTTCCGGGAAAGTCTCGTCGCCCTGCGAACGGCCAAGAAGCGGTGCAACCAGCCGATGGTGCACTTCCGGGAAAACGAGCTGTTTCCCGCCTCGCCGCAGCTGGCCGAGCAGCTTCAGGTCAAGGCCAAGCGGAGAATCATCGCGCTGATGGTGGAAGCGATGGAGAAGCGGCTGGACGAAAACCTGTCGCTCAAGATGATCGCCGACGAGCTATACATGAACTCTACCTATTTGGGGCGGATATTCAAGGAGGACATCGGAGAATCGTTCTCGACCTTCCTGACCAAGCTTCGGGTGAAGCAGGCCATGGAGCTTCTGCATGATGTTACCCTGAAGGTATACGAGGTGAGCGAGCGGGTCGGCTTCAAGGACCCGGCCTACTTCAGTCTCATCTTCAAAAAATACACGGGCATGACGCCGCAGGATTACCAAAAACAAAACTAGCCGAAGGGAGTTGGCTTCCTTGGCCGTCAAACGAAAGGCGCTGCCGCTCCTGATTGCGCTGACCCTTCTCGCCTCGGGCACCGGCTGCGGCACGATGTCCGGTCAGGCGGAGATCATCGATGCCGAGCCGCCGATCGAGCTGAACGTCTGGCTGTTTCCCGGCTCCGGGCTGGAGCGCCTAATCGAGCGCTACCAGAAGGAGCATCCCGAGCTCGCCATTCATATCCAGACCTCGGAGTTTTCCCAGCTTCCGACCAAATTCCAGACCGCATTGGCCGCGGGAAACGATACGCCGGATGTCGCCCTGGTGGAAATCAGCTACCTGGAACGGTTCAAGCAGTTTCCGTCTTATTTTCACAACCTCAAGGATTTGGGCGGCGAAGCGCTGGCCGGCCGTTTTCTCGACTGGAAGTGGGAGCAGGCGCTTGACACGGATCACCAGTTTATCTACGGCCTTCCGGCCGACATTACACCCTACGCCATGGTGTACCGGACGGAGCTGTTCACCAAAGCGGGACTTCCCACAGACCCCGAAGAGGTCGCCAAGCTGACGGACACCTGGGACAAATTTCTGGATGTGGGCAAGCAGGTGCGCGAGAAAACCGGCAAAGCGTTTATCAACGACCTGGAAAACCTGTATCCGGTCATTCTCGGCCAGGCGCCGGTCCAGTATTACGACCCCGAAACCGGAAAGCTGATCATCGACACCAACCCGTCTGTCCAAAAAGCCTGGACGTACGCCATGAAGGCGCACAAGCTCGGACTGTCGGCCAACATTTCAAACAAAACACAGCAGTGGGCGACCGGCATGATGACGGGCGATTTCGCGGTTACCTTGTGCCCGCCTTCCATGATCGGAAGCATCAAGAAAAACGTCCCTACAGCGAGCGTGCTGTGGAACATCACCAAAATCCCGGGAGACAGCGCCAACAGCGGCGGCTCGTTTCTTACGCTTCCGGCTACGGGGAACCACCCCAAGGAAGCGTTCGAGCTGATCCAGTGGCTGACCGCCCCGGAGCAGCAGCTGGCGGCCTACCACGAGCAGGGCTCGTTCCCCTCCGTCCCGGAAGCTTATAAGAGCCCGGACATCGATGTTCAGGACCCTTACTTCCGCAACGCGTCCGTGGGCCGGATTTATGCGGAAGCCGCCAAGAGAGTCGTGCCCGCTTATTACGGTCCTTACCACGCCGATGTGGAAAGCCAGATTCTAAAATACTTGGGCTTGGTCGAAAACGGCAGGCTGGACCCCGATGAATCCTGGAACGTCATCGTGCAGCATGCCAAGGACATCGACGCTTCCTTCCGCAAGTAACCGGGCTCCCTGCCCGGCAAAAACACCCCCGGTCCGAATGGACCGGGGGTGTTTGCTTGTCGTACTAGCTTCTTATTTCTTGCTGGCCAGGAAGGCGTCGAGCTGTTCTTGCTTGGCGGCCAGGATCTTCTCAAGGCCCGCTTTCTTCAGCTTGTCGGCGTATTTGGTCAGCGTCGTGTCGGGATCGACGGAGCCGGTGTCCAGGCTGGCGTCAAATTCGTCCATGACGGCTTTGCAAGCGGCGACTTCCGTGTTGAAGTTCGTTGCGTCGAACGTGAAGCCGAGCGCCGGAGACGCTTTGCCGCTGGCGTTGAATTGCTTGAATTGTTCCCATTTGTCCGGAGCTTCCGTTTCCCAAACCGGGTTCAGGAACTGGCTGCCCAGCATCCAGGCGGCGCCGGTCGTGTAGTTGGCCGAGTTAGCGGTTGCTTTGATGATGTCGTCTTTTACAACTTCATAGTGGTCGCCTTTGATACCGAAGACGAGCAGGTTGTTGATTTCCTTGTCGGTGTGCAGCAGATCGATGACCATCATCGCACGTTCCGGATCTTCCGAGGTGGAGGAGATCGCCAGCATGGAGCCGGCCGTGTCGCTCGTGGAGATCGTCGGCTCGTTAAAGGCGATTTGCTTGAGCTTGCCGCTCATGCCGATGGCGTTCGCCATTTCGTCGTCTTTGCCGGGCTTCAGCGATTGCGGCGTCATGAACACGTTGCCCGCTTTCATGGCGTCCTGCGTGGAAACCGTAGCAACGGCGGCGTCTTTGTTGATGTAGCCTTTTTTCATAAAGTCGCGGGTCAGCTTGATCGTTTCTTTGTAACGGTCCAGCTCCAGCATGGAAACCACTTTCGTGTCCGCTTGGTCCTTCAGCAGCACGCCCGGAATGGCGGCATCGCCGAGCGTATCATATTGCGCGATGTATTGGGAGTTGAAGGTTTCGCCTTGCTTGAAGTAGAGCGGCGTCATTTCCGGTTTCTTTTCCTTGACGACTTTCAGGACAGCGTCCAGATCCTGGATCGTTTTGACGTTCGACATGTCGATGCCGAGCTCTTCGGCGATATCGGACCGGTAAACTACGCCGCCTTGGGCAGCCAGCTCTTTGTTCGTCGGCACGCCATAGTTCTTGCCGTTGATTTGCGAACCCGTCAGGAAGTTCGGATCAAGCGTTTCCAGAATGCCTTTTCCTTGCTTTTCCAACAGGTTGCCGTATTTCTCCAGGCCCGGATCGTTCAGCGGGAGGAAAGCGCCTTTGGCAACGTTGGTGGCATAGTAGCGCCATTGAGCGGTAAAGATGATGTCGAATTTCTCACGGCTCGCGATCATCAGGTTCGTTTGGTTGTCCCACGGACCCCAGTCGATCGGAGCGATGTCCAGCTTGGCGTTGATTTTCGGCTCAAGCAGCGCGTTGATGGCGTCTTCCACTTTTTTCTCGTCTTTTTGAGGAGCGCCGATGTAGACCAGTTTGACTGTATACGGTTTCAATTCGCTTGCCGGATCGGCCGACGGAGCGGTTGACGCCTCCGTGGTTGCCGCTGCCCCGCCGCTGGGGGATGCGGACGGCGAATCCTTGCTTTCTTCTTTGCTGCAGCCGGCGAGGCTGAGGCTGAAGATCAGCATGAGCATCAGAAGCAGAGATGCGCTTTTCTTTACTGCTTTCATGGAAAACAAAACCTCCCTAATTAATCTTATATGCTATACCGGCCGAAGCCGAGTGCGGCTTCGGGACCGGATAAAGCCGAAGGAACGGATCAGCCCTTGACGGCGCCGACGGTGAGGCCTTTGACAAAGTACTTCTGGAAGAACGGGTAAGCGAACACGATCGGCCCGATCCCGATAACCGCCATCGCCATCCGCACCGTTTCGGTCGGCAGCTGTACGTTGACGCCGGAGCCGGCGAGCGCTGCGATGATTTGCGGGTTGGAGGTAATGGTTTGAATGTTGAGCATGGTCTTGTACATCAGGTATTGCAGGTTAACCTGGCCGTCCTGGGAAATAAAGATCAGGCTCAGGTACCAGTCGTTCCAATACGCCAGCGTCTGGAACAGGGCGACGGTCGCGAGCACCGGCAGCGACAGCGGCAGGATGATCTGGAGAAAAATCCGGAATTCCTTCGCGCCGTCGATCTTCGCCGATTCGATCAATGCGGGCGGGATCGTGTTGCTGAAAAACGTCCGCAGGATCATGACGAAGAAGGCGGAGACAAGCAGCGGCATGATCAGCACCCACAGGGTATCCTTCATGTGAAGCATCCGGGTGTAGACCAGATACCAGGGGACGAGACCGCCGTTAAACAGCATCGTGAAGAACATGAAGAACGAGAAGAAGTTGCGGTGCGGAAAGTCCCGCCGGGAAATCGGATACGCATACAGGGCCATAATCAGAAGGCTGAGGAGGGTACCCACCACTGTACAGAACAGGGAAACCCCGGCCGCCTCCAGAATACTCTTGTAATCCTTGAACAGGAACTCGTACGCATAGGTGCTGAATTTCTCCGGAATGAAGTTATACCCGCTGGTCAGAATGGATTTTTCGTCCGTAAACGAAACCATAATGACGAGAAGCAAAGGCAGAACGCAGGCTGCGGTATATATCCAGAAGAAGATGTTAATCAGAAGATTGGCAACGCCCGAGATCTGATTCGGGTCTTTCCGTTTACGCTTCTTCAGGGCGGAGCGAACCGCCCCGGATGGTTGGCTGACTTCCACGCTCATGGTTCGACTCTCCTTTTTAGAATAGTGCGTCGTCTCGGCTGATTTTGCGGACCACCAGGTTCGCGAAGAAGATCAGCAGGAATCCGACAACGGATTGAATCATCCCGGCGGCGGCCGACATTCCGATGTTGCCCATCGACAGGAAGGTTTGGTACACGTACGTGTCGATAACCTGCGTGGTGGAGTACAGCGCCCCGGCGTTACGCGTGACCTGGAAGAACAAGCCGAAATCGGCGTTGAAGATCCGCCCGATCTGCAGGAGCGTCATGACGATGATGACCGGCATGATCAGCGGAATCGTGATTTTGCGGATTTGCTGCCATTTGGAGGCTCCGTCGATCAGCGCCGCCTCGTAGTATTCGTGGTCGATGCCGATGATGCTGGCCATGTAAATGACGGTGGTATAGCCAATTTCCTTCCAGATTTTTACGAGTACCAGAATGATGGGCCAATACTTGGCGTCCGAATACCATTCAATCGGCTCCAGGCCCAGCAGCGGCATGATCTTGGCGTTGACGAAGCCGTTCTCCGGGCTCAAGAAGCCGAAGACCAGATAGCTGACGACGACCCAGGACAGAAAATACGGAAGGAACATCGTGCTTTGATGGAATTTGGACAAAAAGCGGTTGCGCATTTCATTGAACATGACGGCAAAAGCGACCGAGAACACCAGCGTCAGAACAATGAACACCGCGTTGTACGCCAGTGTGTTGCGGGTCATGATCCAGGCCTGTTCCGTAGCGAACAGATACCGGAAGTTGGTCAGCCCCGACCAGTCGCTGCCCAGAATGCCCTTCGTGTAGTTGACGTCCTTAAACGCGATCAACACGCCGAGCATGGGGATGTAGTTGTTGAAGATCAGCACGACAATGGCCGGCAGCATCATCACATAAAACACCCAGTATTTGCGCAGCACCCTCAGGAAGGATCGGAATCGTCCCCTCGAGATTTCGTTTGTCAAGCTGACGGAAGGATTCGTCGCGCTCATGTTTTTATTACTCCTCCGTTCCCTTATGTAGTGGTTTGAGTTGTGCAGGCTTTCGTCTCTCTCGCTTCCTCCGTAATCAAATTAAAACACAAGTTCCTTTTTGGGAGTATATGGGATAAATTAGATTTCTATAAAAAATTAGAGGATTCTTTCCTGCGCTTCTCGCTTTTCGTCATCCTTCCGCAAAACCCTTGCCGCTCCGCCAAGAAAACCGCCCGTCCCCTCTCAAAAACGGCGAAAAAGAAAAGAAACCTTTCGCGTAGAAAGGTTTCTCGTGTTTTTTGGGGGGACCCCCGGTTTAGGCTGCCGCCTGCGGCAGTCCGGTTGCTAGAGAAGGTGCGTCAGTTGGAGCGGCGCGGTGACTGGTGCAGGCGCGCCGGTTGGAGCGGCGCGGTGACTGGTGCAGGCGCGCCGCTTGGAGCGGATGCTTTAGCTGAGGCCGGCGTGTCAGTTGAAGCGGAAAGCTAGCGGTCTCATTATTCCAATGTCCTCTTTATTTTACATTCACCTCATTATTTGCTTACCTCATGTCCTAAGTATCTCGTTATCTTAAATACCCTTGTTATCCTAAATGCCCTCATTATCCTGAATGCCCCTTTTTCCGATGCAGCCCCCTATTAATCGTGACGCGCGGTCGGGCTTAGAAGGCTAACGGTTGCCACAGGGCTTATTTGCGTCAAAATCGCTCTTTTTTTGCGCTAACGGTTGCCACGGAGCCTATTTCGGGAAAAACGGGTGATTCCAAGCAAAATTACGAGAATAAGCTCTGTGGCAACCGTTACATTTTTAGACTCCGCTTTTTTGGGCAAATAGCCGCTGTGGCAACCGTTAGAGCAGCCATGGGCGATTCAAGCTTAACTGTGCTTAGTCGAGACAACATAATCTGAGATGCATTGGCGAGGCTATTACGAATTTTTATCCGTTAGGGGATTCTGAAGCATACGAACCTGTTCGAGACACCTGCATCCGTAAGGCGATCCCGAGGCACAACAAGCTGATCCAGACACCTGCATCCGTAAGGCGATCCCGAAGCGGTCAGCTCGGTGGGGCCTTGACTATCTCGAAGTGCGGGAACGACTGCGTTGAAAAAAGAGACCGAATGGCGGAGCCGCGAGAGGCGGAACGGAGCATGGCAGTGGCAGGCCAGGCGCCAGCTCCCTTTCCTAGTCTAGCCTGCGCCGAGGCAGGAACAGGGCGCAAAACACTGCCAAGGCAAGCGACAAACCGGCGAGCAGCCATTTGTCGGGATCCCATTTGCCCCCGAGCAGGCCAAACAGATAGAACTGTCCGGTAAGCTTGCCCTTGGTGGTGAAGTCCAGCAGGTACCAGGCGAATCCCATGATGTAGCCCGCCGTTACATGCCGGAACAGGAGCGCGGCCGTCATGCCGCTTGTCCCGATCGTCACCGCCGTGACGGCAACTCCGCCCACCGTCGGCCCGTAAGAAAAATCGGCTCCCAGCAGCTTCAGGTAAGCGAACAGAGCGGCAATCGCCGCATAGGCAAACGCGGTCGTCAACAGCCAGCGATAGAGAAACAGCGGAGCGTGGCGCACTCGCTTGGCGTACAGCACCTCTCCGATCCCCCCCTCTTCCAGCAGTGCGAGATGGGGGAATAGGATCAGTCCGATCAGGCTGACGAACAGCTCGCCCATGCTGGCCGCCAGACGCGCATCCGTCAGCTGCGGGTCGATAAAGAACGGGAAGGCGGCCAGCAAAACCGCTGTCAGAAGCCAGGAATAATGAGCGGTGAGCTTCAGGTTGTACCAGCCAAGGGGGCGGATTGACTGCGTGTTCCTCATCGTGCGGCCTCCACAGCCGGAGCGGCACTCCGTTTTTTAACGCCTTTGCCGCGGGCGCGGCCGGCGTCGGCGCGGCTGCGGTTCCGTTCCCAAAGCAAGGCGGCGGCAGCCGGGAGCAGCGCGGCCAGTAAAAGATAGAAGCTCCGGTTCCAGGCGATTTCATCCGCCCATCCGCGATATAACAGGTAGTCATCCGCGCTGTTAAACCGGATGATCAGCTTATAGAAGCCGTAGGAGCCCATCAGCGGCAGAACCGAAAGGAACCACCAGACGAGTTGCAGGGCGACGGGAACAATGCCCCGGCGGAACAGCATGGAGCCGAACAAGCCGAAAGCAATGGAGACCAGCACCGTGGGCAGCAGCCACCAGGCCGCATAGCCCAGGAAGAGGGCCAAGGCTTCGCCGAATTGGTCCGGTACCCCCAAGGCGTCTACCGTTTGGAAAGCGCCCACTGCGGCAAGCGCAAGGTAGATCAGCGAAAGCAGGATTCCTTGAGCGAGGAACTTTGATCCCACATAGGACCAGGCGGAAATTCTTCTGCTGTAGACCAGCTCGCTCATGCCGCTGGAGCGGTCCCGAAGCAGGAGAAAGGCGGACAGGAAAACGGGGAAAATCCCGGCCGGGAGCGACAGGTAGTCGCAGAAGAGACGGGCGGCCCCGGGGAGGAGCTCGCCTTGCTTCACTTTTTCCCGATACGCTTCCAGGTTCTGTTTCTGGGCTTTTACGGCGTCTTCCGGCGTTTCGATAGGAACGGAATAATCGTGATCCCGGGTATAGACCGTGCTTCCTCCCAGCGCTTTATTCAACTCGTCGGTCACCTGATAGGCCTGGTCCATGGTGTAGTTCGCCGGCTCTTTCACGATTTCGTCGAGCTTGGCGATGGCGGCCTGCAAAGCCTCCTTCTGCTTCTCGCTCATACGGGTATCGATCGAAAAGCCCAGCCGGATTTTGGCAACCGTGCCGTCGTCCAAATCCCAGCCGATCTCCGTCTTCATCCGCTCGGCCAGTTCGCCGGCATCGACCGGCGGCCGAAACCCATAGAACGGGTGATCCGGGGGACCCATGTTTTGCGGCGCGGTGATAGCAGGCTCGCCGATTTCTCCCCAGCTCTCGGCGGTGGCAAATTGCGTAAAGTAGAAAAAGCAGGAAACCACGAGAAACAAGTAAAAGGTCAAACTGCGCAGGGTCATGCGCATTTCTTTGCCGACAAGCGAAATCATACGGCCGCCTCCCCGCGCATCAAACAAAGATAGGCGTCCTCAATGGACGGGACGGCCCGTTCGGCGTCCGGGTAAGGCCGTTCGTCTGCCAGCACGCGGATGCGCATGCCGTCGCCTTCCGGGACGGCTGAAAGCACCGGATGCCGGTCGCGTTCACGCTCCCAGACAGACCGGTCCAGGCGCGCCGTCCAGACGCGTCCTTCGGCGGCTTTGGTCAGATCGCCGATCCGGCCGTGGTAGCGCAGGCTTCCCTGATGGAGCACCGTCATATGCTCGCAGGTGGACTCCACGTCCTCCACCACATGGGTGGAAAGCAGAACGATCCGCCCCTCGGCAAACCGGCTGAGCAGACGGCGGAACCGGATGCGCTCTTCGGGGTCGAGGCCGGCCGTCGGTTCATCGACGATAAGCAGCTTGGGCTCATGCACCATCGCCTGCGCCACGCCGAGCCGCCGCTTCATGCCGCCGGACAGTGCCTTTACCTTCGTCCGCCACTGGTCGGACAGATTGACCTGCTCCAACAGAGAGGCGATCCGCCGCCTTCGTTCAAGCCGGCCGCCGACGCCCGAAAGAAGGGCCAGGTAGTCCATCGCCTCCTGCACGGTCATGCCCGGGTAAAAAGCAAATTCCTGCGGAAGGTATCCGACCAGCCGGCGGATTTCCCGTTTGTCCGCCAGGGAAACGCCCCCGATCGACGCTCCTCCCGAAGACGGGGTTAGCAGGGTGGCCAACAGCCGCATGAACGTGGTTTTGCCCGCCCCGTTGGGACCCAGCAGGCCGTGAATGCCCTCCCCGATCCGAAAGCTGACGTTTTTCAGCGCTTGCTTGGACCCGTACGTTTTTGACAACCGATCAATCACTAATTCCATTTCCGTTCTCTCCTTTTTCCCCATCCCAGCTTGATTACCGCCGGATTACCGGCTTCTGCCGGCGTTCCAGTGCAGTTCCGCTTTCTCGAACCAGACGCCCGCGCCGATCAGAAAGACCGACAGCACCGTAAGCGTAGCTTCGTCCAGCCCGACATGCCGCTTAATCAGGAAGAGAACCGCGGTGACGCCGGCGAGCACCGCAAGCTTCCCGTATCGCTTCCGGGCAAGCTTTTTGCCGTTCGCCCGCACCTTCTCCGCTTCGCGTTTGTCGTACTCCAGCAGCCGCGCCTTCCGGTACACCTCATCGAGAAAAGCTTGCTCTTCCGGGTTCTGCGTCACCGCGCCACTCCTCCTTTTCATAAATCTGCTTCAGCTTCTTTCGGGCCCGGTGCAGCGCCACCTTGAAGGCGACCGGGTTTTTGCCCATGACGGCCGCCGCTTCGGCATACGTCAGCTGTGCCCAATCCACCAGATAGACCGCCAACCGGTCGTTCGGCTTTAGCGCGTCAAGCCGCTCCCGCCATTCCGCCTCTTCCTCGCGAAGAACCGCCGCCCGTTCCGGATTGTCCGGCGCGTCGGCTTGGACCGGAGCCGCAGCGGCACCTTCCCGCCGTTCGCCCCAAGCGCGGTCATCCGAAGCGAAGCTTCCGCTGCCCGGTGCGCTCCGGTTCAACCGTCCGGCCAGTCTCGCGTCTCCCGGCAGGGCGGTCCGCCGCGACTTTCGCAAATAATCCACGCTTTTGTTCCGGAGCAGGGTGAACAAATAGGTTTTGAGGGAGGCCCGGCCGTTGTACTTCTCCGGGTAAACCAGCAGGTAGGCAAAGCATTCCTGCGCCAAATCCTCGGCCGCGTGATAGTCCCCGGTTAGATGAAAGGCAAACTGTACGGCCGGCTGCCGATAGAGCAGGACAAGCCGCTCGAAAGAGCTGCGGTCTCCCTGCCGAAAGCGGTGCAGCAGCGTTTCCGCGTCGGGGGGGGCCATCCGGCTTTGCGCAGAAGAGAACGCTTTTCCGTTTTCCTTGCTTTCTCCGTTCGTCCTCGCCGCCCCCTCTCCATGTTGTTCGTTCTATTTCTTATTCGTCCAAGCCCGTTAAAAAGTTACAGGTCCGCTCCAAAAAAAGGCACAACATGCAAAAAAACCGCCCCGTCGGCCGTTCTCGGCTTTGGTTCGGCTTTGGTTCGGCTTTGGTTCTCTTTTGCATCGGGTTGGCCCGGGATGGGCGGGCTTCGTTTCCTGCCTGCATCCACAGCCGGAAGGTTCGGCCCCGGCCCGCGCATTAAGCCTGCTTAACCGCGCATCGGTCTGCTTAACCGCGCATCGGTCTATCTAACGTGCACCGGGGTCTGCCGACAGCAGCCGTTGTGTTGTCGGACGGCAAGCTCGATGCACGACACTATTACACAGCCGCCTTACGTATGGCGACCGCCTTACGTGTGCGCAGCCGCTTCTTCCCAGGCCAACCGGGCAAGCGGAAACGGTGAAACGGCCCGTTCCAGTATTCCCTGCACATAGGCGATGGCGACCCCGTAATTGACGATCGGCACGCCGGCTTCCACGGCCTGATCGATGCGCCAGAGCATCTGCCTGCGGTTCAGCATGCAGCCCCCGCAGTGGACGATCAGGGCGTAGTCCTTGACGTTCTCGGGAAACTTCATGCCGTTCGCAAACTCGAATTCGAGCTGCTTGCCGGTCGCCTGGCGAATCCAGCGGGGGATTTTCACTTTGCCGATGTCGTCCGGCTGCTGATGGTGCGTGCATGCTTCCGCGATCAGCACTTTGTCGCCGTCCTGCAGCCGGTCGATGGCGAGCGCTCCGCGCACCATTTCCTCCAGGTCCCCTTTGTGGCGGGCGAACAAAATGGAGAAAGAGGTGAGCGGAATGTCCTTCGGCGTGTCCGCGGCAACCTTCAGAAACACCTGGGAGTCGGTGATGACCAGCTTTGGTTTTTTGCCGAGGTTCTCCAGCGTTTCTTTGAGCTCGTATTCCTTCGTTACGACCGATACGGCGTCGCTCTCCAGAATGTCCCGGATCGTCTGCTGCTGGGGCAGGATCAGCCTTCCTTTCGGCGCGGCCTTGTCGATCGGAACTACCAGCACCACAAAATCGCCCGGCGCCAGCAAATCCCCGACGATGCGGAACTTGTCCTCTTCGTTCGGCACCGCTTCGATCAGCGCCTTTTTGAGCTCGGCGATGCCGGCCTGCCGGGCCGCCGAAACAGCGGCGGTCGGAACGCCCAGCGCCTCCCGGGCGGCGGCGGTCCGGACGGAGAGCGCCTTCGGCTGCTGCTCCTGCGGGTCCAGAAGATCGATTTTGTTCAGCACGCCCAGGGACGGAATCCCCTTCTCCCGCAGCGTATCCGCCAGCTTACGCTCGAACTCCGTCAGTCCGGCGGACGCGTCGGCGACAATAAGCGCCAGGTCCGTTTTGTTCAGCACTTCCAGCGTCTTTTTCTTGCGGAGCTCCCCAAGCTCCCCCTCGTCGTCCAGCCCGGCGGTATCGATCCAGACCACCGGCCCAAGCGGCAGCAGCTCCATCGCTTTGTAGACGGGATCGGTGGTCGTGCCCGGCACCTCCGAAACCACCGCGATGTCCTGTTTGACGACGGCGTTGATCAGGCTCGACTTGCCCGCGTTGCGCCGTCCGAATATGGCAATGTGCAGCCGCGCCGAGCGCGGAGTGTCGTTCAAGCCCATCCGGTTTCCCTCCCTGTTGTCCGCTCTATTTGCCGGGAATGCCCGGCTTGGTCACCTGGTACGGGTTCAGAATCCGGTCCGCTTCCTCTGCGGACAGCAGGTTTTCCTCCAGAAGCGCCTGCCGGATGCTTTTCCCTTCGCGCCTTGCCCGTTCCGCCACCTCGGCGCTCCGCTCGTAGCCGATGTGATCCACCAGCGCGGCGGCCAGCGCCGACGAGCGCTCCACCTGCTCCCGGCAGCGGTCCTCCCGGATGCGGAGGCCGCGAATGCACCGCTCCTCCAGCAGCCGCACCGCGTTCGTCAAAATCTCCAGCGATTCGAGCAGGGAATCGGCGATCAGCGGCAGGAACGCGTTCAGCTCCAGCTGGCCGGAAGCGGCGGCGTACGTCACGGCGGTGTCGTTCGCGATGACCTTCATCGCCGCGACGCCGGCCATCTCCGGAATGACCGGGTTCACTTTGCCCGGCATAATCGAGGAGCCGGCCTGGCCCGGCGGCAGCTCCAGCTCCCCGAAGCCGCCCGCCGGACCGCTGGCCAGCAGGCGCAGGTCGCCCGACAGCTTCAGCAGGTTGACCGCGGCGGCCTTCAACAGCCCCGATACCTCCGCAAACACGTCCATGTTCTGCGTCGGGTCCATCGGAAACTCGCTGCGCGCCAGCCCGAAGCCGGTCAGCTCCTGAAGCAGGTCCGTCACGTAAAACGTATATTTGACCGGTGCGTTAAGCCCCGTCCCGATCGCCGTTCCGCCGATGTTGATTTCCCTCAGCCGCTCTTCCGCCTTGTACAGCCGCCAGCGGTCGCGGGCGGCTGCTTTGGCGTACGCGCCGAAGCCTTGGCCGGCCATCATCGGAAGGGCGTCCATCAGCTCGGTCCGCCCGAGCTTCAGCACGTCGGCAAACGCATGCTCCTTCTCCTGGAGCGCTTCCTGGAGCGAAGCGAACGCTTGGGCAAGCGGCCGCAGCAGCGTGATCGCGGCGATCTTGAGCGCGGTCGGATACACGTCGTTGGTCGACTGGCAGCGGTTGACGTGATCAAGCGGATGCACCAGGCGGTAATCGCCCCGCGCTCCGCCGAGCCGCTCGATCGCCCGGTTCGCTACCACTTCGTTGACGTTCATATTGGTCGAGGTGCCCGCCCCGCCCTGCAGCGCGTCCACGGCAAACGGCTCCATGCCGCCGTCTGCAAGCAGATCGTCGCAAGCGCCGGCGATGGCCCGGGCAATATCGGCCGGGTAGGTGTTCAGCCGCAAATGGGCGAGCGCCGCCGCCTTCTTTACGGTCAGCAGCGCCCGGATCAAATGCCGGTTGACCGGCCGGCCGCTGACGGCGAAGTTGCCGAGCGCCCGGGCCGTGTGAATGCCGTAATACGCATCCGCCGGAACGTCCAGCTCCCCGAGCGCGTCCCGTTCCCGGCGGACAGCGCCCCGATCCTCCTCACGCGAATGCTGCTGCCCCATGACTCCAGGAAGTTCCCCCATGGCTGTTCGTTCCTCCTCCCGCGGCACCGGACCGTCAGGCCCGGCCGCCCTGCAGCATGCCGGTCACGCGCGGCAAAATATCGTGGAAACGGGCAAAGGAAATCCCGTAGTTGGTAATGGGCACGCCCTGCTCATCCGACTGCACCAGCCGGTTCATCAGCTGCTTGCGGTTGAAGATACAGCCGCCGCAGTGAACGATCAGCTTGTATTCGTGGATGTTCGCGGGAAAATCCGGTCCCACCGACGTATGAATGTCCAGCTCGCCTCCGGCGGCTTCGCGCAGCTTCGCCTGCACGAGCTGGCGGTCGATTTCGCCGTTGTGCGGGTGATGGATGCACGCTTCCGACAGCAGCACCTTGTCACCCGGCTTTAAAGCGGCGATCGCGTCTGCCCCTTCGATAAACCGGTCGAGGTCGCCCTTGAACCGGGCCATCAGAATGGCATAGGTGGTCAAAGGAACCTCCGGCGGAAGAATCTCGCTGACCTTCCCGAACACCTGGGAATCGGTGATCACCAGGTCGGGCGGGCCGCTGAGCCGGCCCAGGAGAGCGGGAAGCTCCGCTTCCGTCACGGTCAGCGCCATGGCATGGTGGTCCAGAAGATCGCGCAGAATGTGCTGCTGCGAAGCGACCAGCCGGTATTTGGGAGCGGGGATCGTCTGCGGCATCACCAGAATAACCGTATCCCCCGCTTTGACCAGATCGCCCAAAATGCTGTCGCGTTCAAACTCCGCCGGCGCGAATTCGCGGATGGCGTCCCGCAAGCTGCCGAGATTGAAATTTTTCTTCGAGCTGATTTTGACGAAGGGGATATTCAGCTCCATTTCGAGCGGGTCGATGTCAACATACCGTTCGTCGACTCTCGTGATGACGCCGATCACGGGAATGTTGCGGTTCACCAGCTCGCGGTGCCATTCCTTCTCCAGCCGATAGTTGTCTTCCTCTTCCGAAAAAATAACAAGGCCCAGGTCCGTCTGGTCCATCACTTCCCGCGTCTTCTGCGTGCGGAAACGGCCGAGGTCGCTTTCGTCGTCAAAGCCGGCGGTGTCGATGATGACCACAGGCCCCATGGGTTTGAGCTCCACCGAATGGAACACGGGCTCCGTGGTCGTTCCCGGCTCGCTGCCCGTCAAAGCGGCGGCCTCCCAGGTCAGCGCGTTGATCAAGCTTGATTTGCCGGCGTTCCTCCGGCCGAAAACCGCGATGTGCAGCCGGTTCGATTGAGGTGTCGTATGCATTGTCTTCCCCTCCTCTTTAGGTTAAAACCGCAAATCCCGTTCGCCCGCCTCGATCCGCCGCAGGCGGTCGACCGTAGCCTTGCGGGCGGATTCCTTCGGGATGTCCTCCAGGCCTTTGCGGATGATGGCTTCGCCCAGCGTGCGCGTCTCTTCGTCCGCGTAATCCAGCAAATATTCCTTGAACGTCAAAAGCGAATTCGGTTGGCAGATGTTGTGAATCTGGCCCGTCTTGGCCAGGCGCATGAACCGGTCGCCGGTCCGCCCTTCCCGGTAACAGGCGGTGCAGTAGCTCGGCACATAGCCGTCGGCGCATAACCCCCGGATGATCTCCTCGGGGGAGCGGTGGTCGCTCACCTCAAACTGCGGCTTCTCCTTGTGGTCCGGGGCGCCGCCCTGCTTGGCTTCCATGTACCCTCCGACGCCCGTGCTGGAGCCGGCGCTGATCTGGGAAACGCCCAGCTTGATGACCTCGTCGCGGAAGCCGGGCTCTTCCCGGGTCGATAAAATGAGGCCCGCGTAAGGAACCGCGAGCCGGAGCACGGCGACGATTTTCTTGAAATCGGCGTCCCGGACGAGATGCGGGTAAGTCTGCAAATCGACGCCGACAGCTTCGCGCATGCGCGGAACGGAAACGGTGTGGGGGCCGACGCCGAAGCGCTCCTCCAGATGCTCCGCATGCATCAGCATGGCGACCGTGTCGTATTTGTAATCGTAAAGGCCGTACAGCACGCCCAGACCGACATCGTCCAGACCGCCCAGCTGCGCGCGGTCCATCGCGGTCGTATGCCAATCGTAATCATGCTTGGGCCCCTGCTTGTGAAGAGCGGTGTACGTAGGCCGGTGGTACGTTTCCTGGAACAAAATATAGGTACCGACTTCCGCTTCCTTCAGCTTCGCGTAGTCTTCCACCGACGTGGCGGCGATGTTGATGTTGACGCGCCGGATGCTTCCGTTGTCCACCTTGACGGAATAGATCGTGCGGATCGCGTCCACCACGTAATCGATTCCGCAATGCAGCGGATCTTCGCCCGCTTCGACGACAAGCCGTTTATGGCCGAGCTCCTGAAGAACACGCACCTCATCGGCGAGCTCGTTCATCTCCAGCCTCCGCCGGCGGAAATCCTGGTTGGAATGCTTGTAACCGCAATATTCGCAGTTATTGACACAGTAATTGCTTATATACAACGGCGCGAACAAAACAATCCGGTTGCCGTATATTTTCTCCTTGATGGCTTTGGCGGTCTTGAAAATGTCAGTTAAAACGTCTTCGTCGGAAACCTCTAGCAGAACGGCGGCTTCCCGGTGGGTCAATCCTTTGCATTCGCTTGCTTTGGCCAGAAGAGCCCGCAAATAGGCGGCGTCTCCCGCTTTGCGCTTCGCTTCCTTCAAGCTGTCTTCAATTTCGCGGTCATCGATAAAATCGGCCGGTTCCCAATCCTTCCTCATCTCTTGAACCTCCCAACAAGGTAGCCGGAGGGCGCCGAAGCGCCCCGGCTATATGTGACTGACCAATCGCAAGCGGGCCGTTCAAAATGGCGGCGGCTTATATGCGCTGTGCGCGGCAAAGTCCGCCGTGCGGCCTAAAATTTGGTGCGCTTGATGTAATGGGTATGCAGCAGCTCGTGGGACAGATGCCCGTTCGGCTCGCCCAGGTATTCCTTGTAAAGCGCCTGAATAAACGGATTTTTGTGCGACTTGCGGATTGTTTGCGCCTCGTCTTCGCTGTAGATCGCTTTGGCGCGCTCCGCTTTGACGTTGATCTTCTCGGTGGTCTGCGCATCGACGAACGGCTGCCCGCCGCCCGTGATGCAGCCGCCGGGGCAAGCCATTACTTCGACGAAGTCGTAGGCCTTCTCGCCTTTTTCCATCGCGTCCATCAGCTTGCGGGCGTTGCCCAGGCCGTGCACGATGGCGGTGCGGACGCGTTTGCCGTTCGGCAGCTCGATCACGTTTTCCTTGATGCCGTCCATGCCGCGCACGGCCGTGTATTCGATCGTATCCAGCTCTTTGCCGGAGGTGATTTCAAATACGGTGCGCAGGGCCGCTTCCGCCACGCCGCCGGTCGCGCCGAAGATGACGCCGGCGCCGGTGCCGACGCCAACCGGACTGTCAAACGCTTCGCCCTTCAGGTTGACAAAGTCGATGCCGGCTTCCTTGATCATGCCCGCCAGCTCGCGCGTCGTGAGGACGAGATCGACGTCCTGCATGCCCTCGTGGGACAGCTCGTCGCGGGCGCCCTCGTATTTCTTCGCCGTACAAGGCATGATGGAAACCACGACGATGTTCTTCGGGTCGATCCCCATCTTCTTGGCGAAATACGATTTGACGATCGCGCCTTCCATTTCATGCGGCGATTTGCAGGTGGACAGATGATTCAGCTGTTCCGGGAAATTGTGCTCGACGAACTTGACCCAGCCCGGGCAGCAGGAGGTCATCAGCGGCAGGTTTTCGCCGCTGGACAGCCGCGAAAGCAGCTCCGTGCCTTCCTCCATGATCGTCAGGTCTGCGCCGAAGTTCGTATCGAACACCTTGTCGAAGCCGAGCTTCTTGAGGGCGGCGACCATCTTGCCGGTTACGCGGGTGCCGACCGGAAGGCCGAACTCTTCGCCGAGGGCCACGCGCACCGCGGGGGCGGTTTGCACGACCACGTATTTGTTGGCGTCCGACAGAACGTTCCAGACGTCGTTGATGTTTTCATGCTCGCTGAGCGCGCCGACCGGGCAGGCCATAATGCACTGGCCGCAGTTGACGCAGGTCGATTCGTCCAGCGGACGGCCGAAGGCCGTGGAAATCACCGTGTCGAAGCCGCGCTTCGCGAAGCCGATGGCGTTCACCGTCTGCATCGTGCCGCAGGCGCCGACGCAGCGGCCGCACAAAATACATTTGGACGCGTCGCGGGCGATCGCCGGGGACGTATAGTCCTTTTCCTGGCTCGACTTTTCGCCGACGTACCGGACGCTGCGGATGTTCAGGTCGTTCGACACCGTCTGCAGCTCGCAGCTGCCGCTGCGGGTGCAGCTCAGGCATTCGCGGTCGTGGTCCGACAGCAGAAGCTCGACCGTCGCCTTGCGGGCTTCGCGCACCTTCCGCGTGTTGGTCTGGATTCGCATCCCTTCCTCCGCTTTCAGCGTGCAGGAAGCGATCAGCCTCGGGCCTACCTCCACCACGCAAACGCGGCAGCTGGAAGAATGGTTGACGCCCTTCATGTAGCACAGGGAAGGAATATGGATGTCGAGCTCGCGGGCCGCTTCAAGAACGGTCGTGCCTTTGGGCACCTGCGTCTCGATGCCGTCAATCGTGATTTTAATCGTCTCCAACTTGATCACTCCTATTGTCAGACTATCGCTACGGCTTTGAACTTGCAGACATCGAAGCAAACGCCGCATTTGATGCAGGCGACCGCGTCGATGACATACGGTTCCTTCACCTTGCCCGTAATCGCGTTATTCGGGCACTTCCGGGCGCAAAGGCTGCAGCCGCGGCAGAGATCGGCGTCGATCTCATAGGAAATGAGCGATTTGCAGACGCCCGCCGGGCATTTTTTGTCGGCGATATGGGCCATGTATTCTTCGCGGAAATGCTTGATGGTCGACAGAACCGGGTTCGGAGCGGTTTGGCCGAGCGCGCAGAGAGACGCATTCCGGATCTGGTTGGAGAGGTTCTCCAGGTTATCCAGGTCCTCGATCGTTCCTTTGCCTTCCGTGATCTTGTCGAGAATTTCCAGCAGCCGTTTGGTGCCGATCCGGCACGGGGTACATTTGCCGCAGGATTCGTCGCGCGTGAAGTCCAGGTAGAAGCGGGCGACGTCCACCATGCAGGTGTCCTCGTCCATGACGATCATGCCGCCGGAGCCCATCATCGAGCCGAGGCTCGTGAGCGTATCGAAGTCGATGGTGCAGTCCAGATGCTCCTCCGTCAGACAGCCGCCGGACGGGCCGCCGGTTTGCACGGCTTTGAACTTTTTGCCGTTCGGGATGCCGCCGCCGATTTCAAAAATAACCTCGCGCAGCGTAATGCCCATCGGCACTTCCACCAGGCCGGTGTTGACGACTTTGCCGCCGAGCGCGAAAACCTTCGTGCCCTTCGACTTCTCGGTCCCGATGCCCGCGTACCACTCCGAGCCCTTCAAAATGATTTGCGGCACGTTTGCAAGCGTTTCCACGTTATTGATAATGGTCGGCTGGCCCCACAGCCCTTCCACGGCCGGGAACGGCGGTTTCGGATTCGGCATCCCGCGGCGGCCTTCGATCGAGTTCATCAGCGCCGTTTCCTCGCCGCAGACAAACGCTCCCGCGCCAAGCCGCACGTCGATGTCGAACTTGAATCCGGTGCCAAGCACGTTATCGCCAAGCAAGCCGTAATCGCGAGCCTGTTTCAACGCTTTGACAAAACGTTGTACGGCAATCGGATATTCCGCACGCACGTAGATGAAGCCTTGGTTCGAGCCGATGGCGTAGCCGGCGATCGCCATTGCCTCGATGACGGCATGCGGATCGCCCTCCAGGATCGACCGGTCCATAAACGCGCCCGGGTCGCCTTCGTCGGCGTTGCAGATGACGAATTTCTGGTTCTTCTCCTGCTTGGCGGCAAACTCCCATTTCAGGCCGGTCGTAAACCCGCCGCCGCCGCGTCCGCGCAGGCCGGATTGCTTCATCGTTTCGATAACCTGCTGGCGGCTCATGGTCATCAGCACTTTGCCAAGCGCCTTGTAGCCGTCGCGGGCGATGTATTCGTCGATCACTTCCGGGTCGATGATGCCGCAGTTGCGCAGGGCGATCCGGACTTGCTTTTTATAGAAATCCGTTTCTTCGAAATTCAGAATTTCGCCGTCCACTTTCGTTTTTTCATAAACGATCTTTTCATACGGCTTGCCGTTCAGCAAATGCTGCTCCACCAGATCGGGAATATCCGCGACCTCTACCCGGCTGTAAAAGACGCCTTCGGGATACACGATCACGACCGGTCCCAGCTCGCACAGCCCGAAGCAGCCGGTCCGCACCACTTCCACCTTTTCTTCGATGCCGTGATTGCCGATTTCCTTTTCCAGCGCCGCGATGATCTTGTTCGAGTCCGAGGACGTACATCCCGTCCCGCCGCACACCATGACCGACCGGAACTGGATGGAATCCGTTCCGGCACCGGTGATTTGCCGGTTGTCCAGCTTCCCCTGGGTCAGGGTTCGGATTGCTTCGAGATCTGTCAAAAGCTTCATGCCACTACCTCCCGTTTAAAATGCGCCGAGCGCACGCCTCGTCAATTGTACTCTTTCAGGATTTTCGGAACGTCGTTGGGAACCAGGCGGCCGTATACCTTCTCGCCGATGGTCATGACCGGGGCCAAACCGCAGGCGCCCAGGCAGCGGGTCGCTTCCAGCGTAAATTTGTTGTCTTCCGTCGTTCCCTGCACCGGCACGTTCAGCTCCGTGCTCAGCCGGTCCAGCAGCGCCTGCGCGCCTTTGATATAACACGCGGTGCCCATGCACACGCGGATGATGTTTTCGCCTTTGGGGGTAAGGGAAAAGAAATGATAGAACGAGGCGACGCCGTAGATTTCGCTCATCGGGATATCCAGCTCGGCGGATACCACCTTCAGCACGTCCTCCGGCAGGTAGCCGTAAATATCCTGAACCTCGTGAAGCACCGGAATCAGAGCGCCTTTCACCGATTTGAAGCTCTCGATGGCGGCCTGAACCTTTTCCAGCTTCTCGTCGGCCTGGGCGACTCCCTCGCATTGGCAGGCTTGTTGCTGTTCCATGTACGTATTCTCCTTCCTTTCTGACCAGCTGAAAGATTGCGAAAAAAATCACATAAATCCTCGCCAATAGAAGAAAAACGAGGTATACTAGACTGAGAACGTTTATCAATGGGCATACTTGAGGCCGGCAGCCGCTAACTGCCGGCCTCGGGGACCCATCCTTGCTTTTCTTTCTTTTTTGCGATGACCGTGACTTATTTTACAGATCCGGGTTTTCGTGCTTCGCCTTCAGCCGGTTCCAGCGGCGCTCGACCTCCGCCTCGAAATCGGCCAGCATCGCTTCGTCCTTCAGCAAGTGCTTCGTTTTGCCCATGCCCTTCAGCCATTCCACCACCGGAACGCGTTTGCCCTTTTCTTCCGGGTTGTACGTGATGTTCGTAACCCCTTGCTCGATTTCATAGAGCGGGAAGAAGCAGGAATCGACCGCCGCTTTGACCAGGCCGGTGCCCTTCGGGTCTTCCGTTTTCCAGTTCAGCGGGCAGGCGCACAGGATTTTGCCGTAAGCCGTGCCGACATTGTTGGCGTACCACTGGGCTTTGGCCGCTTTTTGCAGCAGGTCCTGGGCGTTGCTTTCCGCCGCCGTAAAGACATACGGAATGTTGCAGGCCGCGAGAATTTGCGCGGTGTCTTTGTGATGGCCTTTTTTGCCCTTTTGGGCTTTGCCGACGCCCGACGTGGAGGTCATGTGGCCCATCGGGGTGGAATACGACAGCTGGGAACCGGTGTTCATGTAGCCTTCGTTGTCGTATTCGAGAATGATCATTTTATGATTGCGCAGCGCGGCCCCGACCGTCGCGCCCATGCCGATGTCCATGCCGCCGTCGCCGGATACCATGATGAAGGTGACGTCGTCGGAAACCTGGATTTCGCCGCGGCGCTTCATTTCGTAGAATGCATCCACCGCGCCTGCCACCGTAGCGGCCCCGTTCTGGAACAGGTTGTGCACGAAGGTTTGTTTGTGGGACGAATACGGATAGCTTGCCGTTACGACATAAGCGCAGCCCGTTTGGAACAGGACGACGATGTCGCCTTCGATGCCTTTGAAGAACAGCTCCAGCGCGGAGAGGGCGCCGCAGCCGGGACATGCGCCGTGTCCGGGCGCCAGTCGGTGCGGTTTCACCGTCAGCTGGCGCAGCGGGGGCAGCTTGACCTTCAGCCGTCCGGTTTCTTCGTCCTGCGTTACGTTGATCAGGCCGGTTTTGTAAGATTCGCCGTGCAGCGGTTCGATGACTTCCTTGATCGCGTCCTTCGCTTCGCCCGGATAGTGGCCGTGGTAGTCAAACGGCTTCTCGGCGTAGCCTTTGGCGGCGGCGTCGATGGCGGCGTCCAGGAACGCTTCGGCATCGTCGGCATAGAAGTCCTTGCCGCCCAGACCGAAGATGCGGGACAGCACGACGGTTTTGTTCTCGGGGTCGATTTGCAGCGCGGAGCGGATTTCGTGCGTCAGGTTGCTGCCTTGGGCGCCGTAGGAATCGGCGCGTTCGCCCACGAGCAGGGCTTTGACGTTCTTCAGCGCCTTGCGGAGCTGCTCGGCCGGGAACGGGCGGATGATGTTCGGACGGATCAGGCCGGCCTTGATACCGCGCGCCCGGTAAGCGTCCACCGTGTCTTTGGCCGATTCGCCGGCGCTGTTCAGAAGGAACAGGGCCACTTCGGCGTCTTCCATGCGGTACAGGTCGAGCGTCGGGTATTCGCGGCCGGAGAGCTTCGCGTATTCGCGAGCCACTTCCTCGAACACTTCGCCGGCTTTGTCCAGCGCAACCGACAGCTGATAGTGGTTGTTCAGCAGGTCGTCGCCGCCCATGTGCGCGCCGATGGTAACCGGACGGGACGGATCGGCCACGTTCGGGTAGTTGCCGTTCGGGTTCGGGCCGACAAAATCCTGAACCGTCTTGTTGTCTTTGAAGTACTGCACCTTCCGTTTCTGGTGGGAGGTGAAGAAGCCGTCGTAAGCGACGATGACCGGCAGGCGGACATCGGAATGCTCCGCAACCTTCAGCGCCATGATGTTCATGTCATACACGGCTTGCGGCGTGCTCGCCGTCAGAATGACCCAGCCGAGGTTCAGGCCGTAGTACAGATCCGAGTGGTCGCCGCGGATGTCGAGCGGACCGCTGATCGCCCGGGTGACCAGGTTCAGCACCATCGGGAACCGGGTGCCGGACTGCGTCGGCAGCTGCTCCAGCATGTACAGGAAGCCTTGGGAGCTGGTGGCGTTGACGACGCGGGCGCCCGCGAGCGCCGCGCCGTAGCAAATCCCGGCGGAGCCGTGCTCGCCGTCGGCGGCGATCAGCTGGATGTCATGCAGACCGCGGGTTTTCATTTGGTCCAGGTATTGCGCCACTTCCGTGGAAGGGGTGATCGGAAAATACCCCATGATGTGATAGTTGATTTGGGCGGCAGCCGTAGCGGCCATTTCATTGCCGGATTCGAAGTACGTGACCTGTTCGGCCGGCACGATTTCAGTCAGCTTGTTTTCAACAACGGCCATGTTCGTGTCCTCCCTTTCAAGGTTTGCTTAAAACACTTGCGCAACGCGGTTTTGCTCGGCGTAGCCCACTTCTTCGCGGCGGGTGGCCAGGGCATCAGTCGGGCATACCTCGACGCATTTGAGGCAGCCTTTGCAGTATTGGTAATCGATGCCGCGCAGGAACTGCTGCTGCCGGCCGCGTTTGTCTTCGGCGGATTCCCACACGAAGCAGTAATCGGGGCACACGTTGTCGCAGTTGGCGCAGTGGATGCACTTCTCGGCGTTGTATTCCGGCAGGAAGCCCGCACGCGAGCCGCTCAGGTCCTTCAGGATGCTGTTCGCCTGGGCGAGGATGACGCCGCCGGGCACTTGGGTTTCGTAGCCGAGCGGGGAGAGCGCGCGTTTGAACGCTTTGGCTGCCGCACCGGCGGGAACTTCATAGGTTTTGAACTTCACTTCGTTGTAACCCCGGTCGAAGGTGCGGATGTTCGGCTCGACCAGATGCGGGTATTTCTTCTCGAACGTCCGGCGGATGACGGTGCGCATCGCTTCGGGATCGAGGAAATCGCAAATCCGGAACAGCGCGCCGAGCATGGAGGTGTTGACCTTCGTTTTCTCGTCGACGGCGATGCCCATCGCGTCCACAATCGCCAGTGTGCCGTATTCCAGCCCCAGGTCCTTGCGGACTTCGTCAAAGTCGCGCGTCGTGTTGACGAGCACGACGCCGTCCGCGGGCAGGCCGCTGATCACGTTGACGTTCTTATAGAGCGCTTCGTGGAACACGCCCACGACGTGCGGCTGCTCGATCGGGCTGTGGTCGCGGATTTCGACGTTCGGCTCGCAAAAGCGCACGAACGCTTTGACCGGCGTCCCTTTTTTCTCGGACCCGTAGGACGAGAAATTCGCTGCGTTGAACCCGAGTTCGATGGCTCCGGTTTCGGCCAGCATTTTGCCGGCCAGGTTGGCCCCGAGTCCGCCGATCGATTCCAGGCGAATTTCAAAAAAGCCCAGCGAGTTCTTCTTCGGTAAAGTAGACATCTGGTTTCCTCCTTTGTATTAATGAAGCTTAAGTCCGGCCGCGGGAACGGGCTCCTCCGGCAGGCACCCCCGCGCCTCCGGCGTCTTCCCTCCCGCGCGCAAAAGTCACGGCATGCACAGGAAGTACAGAACTTAAGCAATCATACGTGAATGTTTTCACTTTCTTTGCTGCCCATTGATGCAGCGGCAAGCGCCGGGTCCACTTTCCGGAAGTTGAAGTTATCCCCTCTGCCCAGCTCCACCTGATACCCCGATGCAACAATCCGCATCTCGATGCAGCCGCGGCAGTGAGCCGCTTCGTCGCCCGTGCAGATCTTGTTCTCGTACAGGGCATACTTCTCGCGCACCGGAGTCGGCGACAAAATCGGCATGACCACGTTGGCCCCGGCCCGGAGCGCTTTCTCCCGTCCGGTCGGATCAAGCGTGCCCATCGCCGTCGTGGCGGGCATGAGGGCGTCGGGCACGAACAGCCGCGCCAAAGCGATCATCACCAGCGTGTCCTCCACCGTTCCGCCCGCCGCATCCTTCAGCGGCGTCGCGCTGTGCGGGATGAACGGGCCGATGCCGATCATTTCCGGCCGGAGCTCCTTCAGGAAAAGCAGGTCTTCGGCCAGATGCCCGGCCGTTTGGCCCGGCAGGCCGACCATAAAGCCCGCGCCGATCTGGTAGCCGATCTCCCTCAGCACGTGCAGGCAGCGGATCCGGTTGTCGAACGACATGCCCGGATGAAGCGATTCGTACAGCTCCCGCGACGCCGTCTCATGGCGAAGCAGGTAGCGGTCGGTGCCCGCTTCAAACAGCGTCCGGTAAAATGCGTCGCTGCGCTCGCCCACCGAAAGCGTCACCGCAGAGTCGGGGTAGCGGCTTTTGATCGCCCGGACGATCTCCGCAAGCGCCGTATCGGTGAAGCGAAAGTCTTCGCCGCTCTGGAGAACGAACGAGCGGTAGCCGAGGCCGTAGCCTTCCTCCACGCAAGCGAGGATTTTGTCTTCGGTCAGCCGGTAGCGGTCCGCCCCCGGATTCGACCGGCGGATGCCGCAGTACAGGCAGTCCTGCTTGCAGATATTGGAGAATTCGATAAGCCCCCGCATGTAGACGCTTTTGCCGTAGTACCGCTGCCGGGCCTCGTCGGCGTACCCGAACAACCGCTTTTTGCCGCCGGCATCGAGATTCCCGAGCAGATAAACGATCTCTTCCCTGGTTAATTCGTTCCGCTCCCGGAGTTTGTCTAGCAAATGCTCCATCGGTGCTCCTCCTTCCGGCGGACTTTCCAAACCGGTTGCGGGACAAGCGTAAAAACGCTTTCCTTCGTCCCCATTGTACTGCAAAAGCAACCGCCCCAAAGTGAACTAGTTCACAACATTTGGCTTTTTTTAAAAGCTTTTTCTATTGCTTCCTCTTAAACATCTTTATAACGGACAAGAAAAGGAGCAGAAAACGGCAAATATGAAACAGCCGCGGCCGCCGGTTCCGTTCTATGCCGCAAAGGACGGCGAAGGGCTATTTTTCTTCGCAAGCGCTTTCTCTTCCGGGCGGAAAGCGGGCGGCGGACGCCTGTTCATCGCCGTTTCCCGCAGGAAAGCACTGTTTCGTTTTAAATGAGACGTACTATAACAGGATAGAGCATAATATGAAACAGGCGTGAAGATGCGAGATTTTTCTTTTTATTTCGATAATTGCGCCAAAGCCAGAACCCGCCCCGGTTTCCGTAATAGATCACAGCCTTGAAGCCCTTCCAAGTGATGAATATCATTCTCAATTAGCCCCCGCTGTTTCAGCTTCTCCCCGGGGCTTGCTCTATTGCGGCGAGCGTTTACGGGGGCAAGAACGGGTGTTATTGGGGCACGTGGGCCTCTGCTTGAGCAGCACTTCAACAGGCCGCTGTGCGGTCGTGCCGTTGCCAAAGCATTTTCGAGCTTGGCGGAGGTCTATTCTTGCACGAAGTTTTGCGGGCGGTTTTGCGGGCGGTCGGCGGGTGCGTTAAACTGGAGGAAAGGAAAAGGAGGATGCAGCATGAAAACCGCCTATGTTACCGGCGCGGACCGGGGCCTGGGGCTCGCTCTTGTCAAAGGGCTGCTGGACCGCGGCTGGTTTGTTTTTGCGGGGCGTTATCTGCCGGACTGGCCGGAGCTTTCCGTTCTGGCGGGGGAGTACCCCGACCGGCTGATAACGGTGAATCTGGACGTTGCGGACGAGGAGTCCGTCCGGGCGGCGGCCGAAGCCATCGCGGGGCGGACCGCTTCGCTCGATCTGCTGATCAACAACGCGGGCATTCATCCCAAAACCGAGCCTACTGTGCTGGACCCGCTTGATTTTGAGGAAATGCTGCGCCTGTACAATACAAATTCGCTCGGGCCGCTTCGGGTCACGCATTCCGTGATGGGCCTTCTGCTCAAAAGCGAAACCAAAAAGCTGGTTAATATCAGCTCCGAGGCGGGCAGCATTTCGGCCAATACCCGCATAGGGAACTTCGGCTACACCATGTCCAAGGCGGCGCTAAACATGCAGTCGGCCATTTTGCAGAAGCATTTGAAGGAATACGGCGTCAAGGTGTTCAACCTGCACCCCGGCTGGCTTCGCTCTTATATGTTCGATGTAAAAAATGAAGAAGCCGATCTGGAGCCATGGGAATCGGCCGAGGGCATCCTCCGGCTGATCGAAACGCAGAGCGATCCGGAAGGCCCGCTTTATCAGGATTACACCGGCCGTCCGATGAGCTGGTAACGGGGAGGGACGGACCATGCCGTTTTCCCGCAAAAAGCAGCGCCCCGCCGCCAGCCGTCCGCCCGAGGAGCGCCCGATCATTCCGCTTCCCGCCGAGGTTCTGGAGGACCGGGCGGTAGCGGACCATGCGGAGCGGCAAAGGCAGCACTGGTTGGACGAAGCGGTTGAAGATTTCCGCCAGCGCGGCGGATTCGACAACCTGCCCGGCCTGGGCAAACCGCTTAAAGTGCCCCAGGGCAGCGTCATGGACGCCATCCTGCAAAACGCCAAGGTGCCGCACCCGTGGGTCCTTTTGCGGACGGAGATCAAACAGGCCATCGAAGCGCTCATCCGGCTGCTCGACACGCGTCCCGACAGCCCGGAGGCGGACGCGAAGCTGGCGGAGATCAACGAGCGGATCGCCCAGATGAACCTGCAGGCGCCATCGGTCACCCTGCACCGGCGCAAGCTGACCAGGGCCAACCTCCGCGAGCAGTACCAGCGCTGGTTGTAGGAGCGATCGCCGGGCTCAGCCACCACGACAGCGGAGAAAAGGCGCCGCGTCTCCGGGATGAATTGCCGGCGGTGCCGCACGTGACCGGTCGCGGTATTTATGCGGCATTCGGGCGGGTTGAGGCATCATGCGGTATTCGGGCGGGGTGCGGTATGTTGCGGTATTCAGACTGGTTGCGGTAGGTTGCGGCACTCAGGCTGGTTGCGGTAGGTTGCGGCACTCGGGCGGGGTGCGGTATGTTGCGGCACTCGGGCGGGGTGCGGTAGGTTGCGGCACTCGGGCGGGGTGAGGCATCATGCGGCATTCGGGCGGGGTGCGATATGTTGCGGCACTCAGGCGGGTTGCGGTAGGTTGCGGCACTCAGGCGGGTTGCGGTATGTTGCGGCATTCGGGCGGGTTGAGGCATCATGCGGCATTCGGGCGGGGTGCGGTAGGTTGCGCCTTTTCGGTTAGCTGAGACACCGGCCTTTTGGGGCAGCCGCGTCATCATGCAGCACTTGGGCGAGACGGAGCATCGTGCGTTCTCGGGAAGCCGCGACTCTACGCACCTCGGACGAAACGAGCCATCACGTCTCCGGTAAGCCGCGCCATCACACTGCAAAAAGACCCCTGGCCGATGGACCAAAGTCTTCTCACACTCAACGCCGTTTCGTCGCCGATATTTCTACCCTGAAAATAACGCAACTTCATAGTCTGTGGTGCCCGCCAGGGCATGG